>NZ_KV831308.1:0-12815 GCF_001837075.1 Staphylococcus sp. HMSC063F05 | reverse complement strand
ATTCAGACTCAGACAGTGACTCAGACTCAGACAGCGACTCAGATTCTGATAATGACTCAGATTCAGACAGCAACTCAGATTCTGATAGTGATTCAGACTCAGACAGTGACTCAGATTCAGACAGTGATTCAGACTCCGATAGCAACTCAGATTTAGGCAATAGCTCAGATAAGAGTACAAAAGATAAATTACCTGATACAGGAGCTAATGAAGATTATGACTCTAAAGGCACGTTACTTGGAACTCTGTTTGCAGGTTTAGGAGCGTTATTATTAGGGAAACGTCGCAAAAATAAAAAAAATAAAAATTAAAATGTTCAAATGAAATTTATAGAAAGAAGCAGATATGAGATTTGAATAGAAAGTATATTTAGTCCAACAAATGTAAGATGTTGATTAAAACTATAATATAACTTTCACGTTTATCATATCTTGTGAAAAAGATGGTGCAAACAAGGTCATTTCTATTAAAAATGACTGAAATGTATGATTTATGGAGAAACATATACAACTCACAATCTGACAATGATTTAATAGAGGAACCGTGAATTTTAAATGAATTCATGGTTCCTTTTTATTGAATTAATAAAAATTCTTTTATTTAATACAAAAAAATACTATGAAACCATTTAATGATAAATGACTTCATAGCAAAATTTGACGACTTATATTTTTATGCTTTAGTTAAAATGTTGAAGTAAATTTTTCCACAGTAACATGATTTGTGTTCGAGAATACTTTTGTGCAGTTTCAATACAATGGTGAGAAAAAGACTGTTGAAGTTGAGGGTTGTTGAGCAATAATTTTACTTTTTCAAATAGCATGTGTTGATTATTCTTTTCTACTAAATATCCATTCTTACCATCCTGTATCAATTCACCTGGACCATATTGAATATCATAACTGATAGAAGGTACACCATGTGACTCACATTCTAATAATGCTAAGGAAAAGCCTTCCATATTACTTGTTATTAAATTTAGATATGCATCTTGATATTCATCAGTTAAATCTTTTAAAAAACCTCTTAATATTACGTGCTTTTCTAATCCTAATTCTTGAATTCGTTCTTTTAAATGTTGTTCTTCTTTACCAAAACCATACATATGTAGTTCGATATTTGGAAATGCATCTTTAAGCTTATTAATAAGTTCGATTTGTTGTATCAATTGCTTTTCAGGTGAGTATCTTGCGACAGAAATAATTTTCTTAGGTGAAACATATTTATTTTCATTAGAGTAATTTTTCATATCGATAGATGAATAGCCAACTGGAATAGCATATACTGGAATAACTCCACTGATTCTCTCAATTACGTCAGCTTTTTGTTGTTGGGTTGAAACAATGATGGCTTTATACCTTTGTAAATGTTCAAAAACCCCTTTATAAACATTTTTGATTGGTGAATGCGCTAAATCAGTAACGTCTTTAACATGAGTGCTATGTAACACTGCAATAACAGGGATGTAAGATGCAACTATGTTAAATATATGTGATGTAACAAGGTTACGATCGCTAAAGAATAAGTCACTATTTTGATATATTGTTTCAATAAAAAAAGCACCTAGCTCAGTTTCATTGTTTAAAAAGTGCGTTTTACCTAAATGATTTAATATAATCTTTTTTGCCTCATAGGGATGATTTGAATTAATATCATAATACTTTTCAATTTTCACGTTTCCTTGAGGAGAAAGATAGTACTCCGCTTGTATTTTTTGGTCCGTTGATAAGACTCTAACACAACTTAAAAATCCGCGTGTATCGTATAACTCTCTTTTTATTTTTCTTCTAGATGTGTCAAAATAATTAATGTAATCAATTTTTTGATAAGCTTCATCAGCAAAATGCGCATACATTATAAATTGTTGTTGATCATATATCCGAACGTCATTTGTCTCAGAAACCGGTTTTATAGTATAACCACATTCATTTCTCCAGTAATGAAGCCAATTTTTACTGAACACTGATGTTACGTTACTTGCTTCTTGAAAATAATCATACATGTTTACATAATCTTCGCTATTAATATATTGCGATGCTGTTTGAGTTAAATAGCGATTCCATGCTAGTAATAAAATTTTAGCTTGATAATGATATGCTTTAAATAGGTTTAACCGATTAATCATTGCTTTTTCTATACCAGCAGTTTTATGACCGATGTTATTACCTACAAAATAGTACATAATTTACCTCATATAATTAAGTTTATTTTACAAACATTGTAACATAATAAAAACTTATAATATTAATAGAACTAATAAACATTTAAAAATAATTCACACGAAAATACATACTACTAACAATATTTACCTCTTTATAATCAAAAAATTTAAAATAACGAGTCACTTACAAACGAGCTTATAATAAACTTTATTGTTTATGAATACAACTATTGTGATAGCACCCACGATAAACGGTTTTTAATTGTTTGTCATGGTTACTCCACTTAGTATATTTCTGTTCTTGTAGTTTCACTCATCAGTATTATAGCCAAGTATGTTGTTAAATTTGTTAAAAAGTATAAATAATAGTGAGTTTTAAGTTTTGAGTTAAGTTACTCTCTATGAGCAAATGTTTCTATCGTTGTTTTAATCTCATCTCTTACACGTTGAAATTCTGACCAATCTTTACCAGCAGGATCATCAAATCCCCAATGTTCTTTAGTGACGTTTTTAGGTAAAACTGGACAGTTTGCATCTGCATCACTACACAATGTGACAACTATATCAGACTCTATTAAAATGTCATTGTTTATTAGGGGATGAACTCACTCACTAAGTAACCTATAAGTAATAAAGCTAAAATAATCCATGAAATTTTAAATAATCGTGTGTCTCGTATAGCATTTTTAGGTTCAAAAATACTTGATATATCAAATGTTTTAGGGATGGATTTTCTAAAGTAAAACCATAATATTAAGATACTAGCTAATAGAGAAAATAAATTAGGTATAAACATACGCTTTAAATATTCAACAAATTCAATACCAAAGTAATCTGCTGATACAATGTTAACCAAATTACTTACAACAAGTGGTAATGATGTGGAATATACGATAAACCCACAAGCTATAATAAAAGGAAACACTAGCTTTTTATTGAAACCTAAATTTCTTATCATCGCTAAAGCGATAGGCGTCAAAATTAAGGTTGCTCCATCATTAGCAAAAAATGCTGCAATAATTGCACCTAATATCATGATAAACACAAACATTTTTAATCCATGTCCTTGTGATGCTTTAACCATATGTATGGCAGACCACTCAAAAAATCCTATTTCATCAAGGATTAATGAAATAAGGATAACTGCGACAAAGGTAAGTGTGGCATTTTAAACTATACTTGTCACTTCTAATATATCTGAGACACTCACTACTCCAGTAACGATAGCTAAAAGCGCGCCGATGACTGCAGAAATCCCTATATCTAATCCTTTTGGTTGCCAAATTATTAAAGTTACTGTAATAAAAAATATAGTAATGACTAATACAGTAATCATGAATTTCACCTTTCTTCATAGCATGACACATTCTTGGTTCACTAGTCGAATGTATTAAATGTAAATAGTTTGTCAATAGCTCAGGTAACCTATAATTGAATTGATGCATTTGTTTGAAGTTCATTTGTTAGTAAACACGTATGTGTGATTAATAAATACTTTAATCTGATGACTTAAAGTTGGTTGTAAACGTTATAATATGTATGTAAATTACAAGTGCATAAATACACTACAATAAATTAAATCTAGAATTTCTGATTTATTTAGATTCGTAACGACCTTTAATAAATTCAACATTGAATGTTTAGCATGGGGTGAGTTTCTTTTGTGTTACATTATGTATCATCGATATTGATGATGCTAAAAAATTGCCAGTTGCATCTTATAAACTAAAAATACAACTGGCATTGTAGTTGAAATTCAATGTTTTATTTGCGATATTTCAGACGTGCGAAAGCATCATGCTGGTGGATAGACTCTTCATTACGACATTCAATATCGAACCCTTCAATCCAGTCAAATTCAACTAAGTCAGCTGCAATTAGTCGAATTAAATCTTCAACAAATCGTGGATTTTCATAAGCGCGTTCTGTTACTCGTTTTTCATCAGGACGTTTTAAGATTGGATATAAGATAGAACTAGCGTTGGCTTCCATAGCGTCTAAAATTTTATCTTTATAATCATCGATGACATCATTATTTTTATCTAAATATGCTTTAACTGTAACGATACCACGTTGATTATGTGCGGAATATTCACTAATTTCTTTTGAGCAAGGACATAGTGTTGTTACTTTGGCTTGAATAGTTAATTCTTTGCGTGTAACGGTATGATTTTCAATAGCCAAACCATAAGTAACATCTGCGTGGCCTACAGCTTTAATATTAGTCACAGGACTATAACGATCAAAGAACCATTTACCTGACACATCAACACCTGCAGCATTTTGATTCATTTTATCTTGTAGAGTACGCAACAATTGATGTAGTGTGTTAAATTCAAGTTCAATGCCATTATCATAATGTTTTTCAACGCTTTCTAATATGCGACTCATATTAATGCCTTTTTCATTTTTATTTAAACTCGTTGAAAAACTAAATAAACCAGCTGTTTGGTACTGATCAATTAAAACTGGATAAGTTAAATTTTTAATGCCTACTTCCTCTATTTCAAATAAGAAATTTTTATGAGTACTTTGTAAATCGGTCATTTCATTTTTAGTAGTTGGTTTCGTACCTTTGACAGGGTCAACAGAACCGAAATGTTTCCAACGACCCTCTCTAGTGGATAAGTCAAATTCTGTCATGTTTTACCTCCATTTAAGATTCAAAGTGATATGTCCAAAATGGCTCTATTTTTAAGAAACTTTGTGCTTGACCATCTATTTCGGGACTAGCAAGTTGTTTTAAAAATGGTCCTGTTTGTGAAGCATGTGCTTCAAAAGCTTTAAGTTTTATATCACTATATTGAGATATGTCATTTTGAATATCAGGTTCTCCAAGAATTTCTGATGCATCATTGCTAAACGCTACAAGTGTAAGACGGGGTCGATCTGATTCATGCATGCGTCCAACTGTACGTACTACAGCTTCTGCAGTTGCCTCGTGATCAGGGTGAACTGCAAATTTAGGATAGAACGAAATAATTAATGATGGATTTGTTTCGTCAATAAGTGATTGAATCATTTGATCCATTTGATCGTAAGGTTCAAATTCAACAGTTTTATCTCTTAACCCCATTTTCCTTAAATCTGTAATCCCAATTGCTTTGCATGCTTCTTCTAACTCACGTTCACGTATAAATGGTAAAGATTCTCTTGTTGCAAAAGGAGGGTTACCTAGATTACGTCCCATTTGTCCTAGGGTAAGACATGCATATGTGACGGGAATACCTTTTTCAATATAACTTGCGATAGTTCCAGCAGACGAAAAAGTTTCATCATCAGGATGGGGGAAAATCACAAGTACGTGTCTTTCATCAGTCATGATTGGCAACCTCCTTTATATAGTAAATGGCTGTTTACTTATTTCTATTGTAGCAGCCAATTGTCCTTCATAATTAAAACCTGCAATTAAAAATTCGTTATTCTCATTAACTTCATAGTGCGTAAGTCCTTGCACGTAAACCCAGCCACCATCTTTTAATTTAAGACCTACACGATATGGATCTTTGTCGCCGCCTTTAAGTTGTGCATGTTCAAAAGTCACGACAATATTTCTTAAAAATGTTCCAGCGTTAAATACGCGTTGATCGAAATGATTTGCATAAGCACCATTTGTTGTTTCAACGTGTAGGTAAACAGGCTGATTTGAGTAAGAAGTTAATAAATCTAGCACTTCTTGTTCTTTAATTGGTTCCAACACGTTCACTCCCTTAAACTAAACAATATGTCAGTGACGGACTACCGATAAACATATTATTTACCAGCAAACTCGTTTATCTATCTATTTTACTAGAAAGCTATGTATATTTGTACACGAATGCTCGATTTAATTAGGAAAAATTCAAGAAATAACGTTGAATATTACATATAGAGCGTTAATATGTTTAAAATCTTAATCATTTGTTACAGTATAATTTAAGAGATATAAAAGAGTAAGGCGTTAGTCATCAATCATTGTGATATTGAAATTAGAGGTGTTTGATATTGAAAATTATTAATTTAGATTCAAAAAATCTTGCGTCATTTTATGTAGCATGCGAGTTGTTTAAACAAATACAGCAGCACCCTCATGCCAAACTCGGTTTAGCAACTGGTGGAACTATGACTGACGTATATCATTACTTAGTAAATTTATTAATCAAAAATAAAGTTGATGTGTCGCAGGTTGAAACATTTAATTTAGATGAATATGTAGGTTTAAAAGCAAGTCATCAACAAAGTTACCATACCTACATGAATAAAGTGCTATTTGAGCAATATCCTCATTTTGTTAAAAATCACATTCATATTCCTGATGGCTTATCAGAAAATCTAGAAGCAGAAGCGGAACGATATAACAATTTATTAGATGAAAGAGGGCCAATCGATATTCAAATTTTAGGAATTGGAGAAAATGGTCACATTGGTTTTAATGAACCAGGGACTGACTTCAATAGTGAAACACATGTGGTGAACTTAACAGAAAGCACCATAAAAGCAAATAGTCGATTTTTTGACAATGAAAAGGATGTTCCTAGACAAGCAGTTTCAATGGGGGTAAAAAGTATTTTAAAAGCAAAAAGGATTATCCTACTCGCATTTGGTCCAAAGAAAAAAGAGGCTATAAGTAAACTGTTAAATGAACAGGTTACCGAAGATGTACCTGCGACCATTTTACACACACACCCTAATGTTGAAGTTTATGTAGACGATGAAGCAGCGCCAGATTGTTTATAATTATATAGTTGTTTTATATACAAAATATTTTATATGTTTAATAAGTTTAGCGAAGGGTATACAACTATAAGCAAAAGAGAATTTCCCAAAACGAAAGGATGAATTTCATTGGAACTACAATTAGCCATTGATTTATTAAATAAAGAAGAAGCAGCAAAATTAGCTCAAAAAGTTGAAGAATATGTAGATATTGTTGAAATTGGTACGCCAATTGTAATTAATGAAGGGTTACCTGCAGTTCAACATTTAAATGAAAATATTAATAATGCTAAAGTATTAGCTGACTTGAAAATTATGGATGCAGCAGATTACGAAGTGAGCCAAGCAGTAAAATATGGTGCAGATATTGTTACAATTTTAGGTGTTGCTGAAGATGCTTCAATTAAAGCAGCAGTTGAAGAAGCGCATAAACATGGAAAAGCATTGCTTGTTGATATGATAGCAGTGCAAAACTTAGAACAACGTGCTAAAGAACTAGATGAGATGGGTGCAGACTATATCGCAGTTCATACAGGTTACGACTTACAAGCTGAAGGAAAATCTCCATTAGACAGCTTGCGTACAGTTAAATCTGTTATCAAAAACTCTAAGGTTGCAGTAGCAGGTGGTATTAAACCAGATACTATCAAAGATATTGTTGCTGAAGATCCAGATTTAGTTATTGTTGGTGGCGGTATTGCGAATGCTGACGATCCTGTAGAAGCAGCAAAACAATGTAGAGCAGCTATTGAAGGTAAATAAGATGAGTGAATTTAATAATTATCGTCTTATTCTTGAAGAGTTAGATTCTACTTTATCTCAAGTAGATAATACAGAGTATGAACGTTTTGCTAATGATGTTATAGGTGCAGATCGCATATTTACAGCTGGTAAAGGTCGTTCAGGTTTTGTTGCTAATAGTTTTGCAATGCGCTTAAATCAATTAGGTAAAAATGCCTACGTTGTAGGTGAGTCAACAACACCTTCAATTAAAGAACATGATTTGTTTATTATTATTTCAGGTTCAGGTTCTACAGAACATTTAAGATTATTAGCTGAAAAAGCACAATCTGAGGGTGCAAAAATTGTCTTATTAACTACAAATGCGGAATCGCCAATCGGTAATCTTGCAGAGACGGTTGTTGAATTGCCTGCAGGTACTAAACATGATGTTGAGGGTTCGAAACAACCACTTGGTAGTTTATTTGAACAGGCTTCACTTATATTCTTAGATAGTGTTGTATTACCTTTAATGGATGCATTTCACATTAGTGAAAAAACAATGCAAGAGAATCATGCTAATTTAGAATAACTAGAATGAGAGATGAGCACTTTTGTCTATGATTAGACAAAGGTGCTTTTTTAATAAATGGTGCAACATTACTCCTTTAAGTGTATATTTATAATATAACTTTAACTATGAGGTGAACATCATGAATTTTGATAGTTATATTTTTGATTTTGATGGAACGCTAATTGATACAACAACATGTCACGTCAAAGCTACGCAAAGCGCTTTTAAAAGATTAAATTTAGATGAACCTACAGAACAAGCTATTTTACATACATATCATTTAAATTTATATAACAATTTTAAAGCGCTAGCTTCACATGAACTGTCTTTTTATCAAATAGAAAAATTAATAGATGAATACAATCATTGTTTTAGCAACGATGAAATACATCAATCAAAAGAATATACCGGAATAAGTGAAGCATTAAAATTTTTACATAACCAAAAGAAAAAAATATTTGTAGTATCTAATAAAGAAACACTAACAACTCAAAAGTATTTAGATTATCTCGGATTAAGCCGTTTTATAACTGATTCATTAGGTGTCTGTATTAAAAATGAAGACAAACTTCTTTGTGAAACGATTCAAAATTTGATACAGAAACATCATTTAATGATAGGTAAAACCGTGTATATAGGGGACACAGCACAAGATATCAAGAGTGCGAATCAAGCTCATGTGCAAACATGCGCTGTCACATGGGGAGCACAATCTGCACACGAATTGTTGCATGAAGATCCTCATTATGTTGTTAATGATCCAGAAGAATTTTTAACAATTTTATAATATTTTCAATGGTAGGATGATAATTCATGAGGAATTTTATCCTACTCTTTTTTTAAAACTATGAAGCAAGTATAATGTAAACATAATTATATAAAGTGTTTACAAATGGTGATGAAGATGAAAAAAATAATGGAATATTTACAGCATTATATTAATCAATACCCGCATCGATTAGCTTTAGTGTTTGAAGATCGACATCTAACGTATGGAGAATTAAGTAAAGAAATTTATCAGGCTAGTATGCGCTATAAAGAAGTAAAATTAAACAAAAAAGTAGGTCTAATGGATGAACATCCTGTAAATAATATTATTAACTATTTTGCGGTACATCAAAGAGGTGGAATTCCTTGTATTTTTAATCATCAATGGAGTAATGAAAGGATACATCAACTTGTAAAAAGTTATGACATACAATGGTTAATTAAAGATAATCATCTTACCTCAAATCATGATAACTCAATTTATAATGATGAGGTTATCCCACGTAATGTTATACATATAGGTTTCACGTCAGGAACTACAGGTTTACCCAAAGCGTTTTATAGAAATGAACATTCTTGGATAGTTTCTTTTAAGGAAAATGAGAAATTACTCCAGCATTGTGAAGAAACCATTGTAGCACCGGGTCCTTTATCACATTCACTTTCATTGTACGCATGTATTTATGCATTAAGTACTGGAAAAACATTTATAGGTCAAAAAAATTTTAATCCACTATCTCTTATGCGTCTTATTAATCAGTTGAACAAAGCGACAGCAATATTTGTAGTGCCAACGATGGTACAACAACTTATTTCAACCCAACGACATTGTTCATCGATTAAAAGTATTTTGAGTAGTGGTGCTAAACTTACATTGCAACAGTTTCAACAAATCAGAAATTTATATCCACAAGCAAATTTAATAGAATTTTTTGGGACATCTGAAGCAAGTTTTATAAGCTACAATTTTAACCAATCATCTCCTGCTAATTCTGTTGGTAAACTTTTCCCTCATGTCGAGACACGATTATTAAATCAAGATGATGATGCAGTAGGATTATTAGCCGTTAGAAGTGAAATGGTGTTTAGTGGTTATGTTGGACAAAGCAATCAAGAGGGGGCATGGATTAAAACAGGCGACTTCGCTTATATTAAAAATCAACATTTGTTTTTAGTAGGTAGAGAGAGTGATCGTATTATAGTTGGGGGGATTAATGTATATCCAACAGCTATTGAAAGCTTAATTATGGATATTGAAGGCATTGATGAGGCCCTTGTCATTGGTATACCACATGCTAAATTTGGAGAAATAGCGATATTGCTTTATTCAGGTAAAGTACAATTGAATTACCGACAAATTAAATCTTTTTTAATGAAACATCTTTCAAGACAAGAAGTTCCATCAAAATTAAAGAAAATTGACCATATGATTTATACAGAATCAGGAAAGATTGCTAGAAAAGAGATGAAAAATAAATTTATTAATGGAGAGTTATAAAAATGAAACAACCTGTTATTATTGCAGCAAAACGTATAGCTTTCGGTAAGTATGGTGGCCGATTGAGGCATTTAGAACCTGAATCATTACTAGAACCTTTATTTAATCATTTTACAAATCAGTATCCAAAAGTAATGTCTCTTTTGGATGACGTCATTTTAGGTAATACGGTAGGTAATGGGGGGAATTTAGCTAGAAAATCATTACTTGAAGCGGGATTAGATTTTAAAATACCTGGTATAACAATTGATCGTCAATGTGGCTCAGGTCTTGAAGCCGTTATACAGGCCTGTAGGATGGTACAAAGTGGTGCTGGAACAATATATTGCAGGTGGTGTTGAGAGTACCAGTAGAGCACCTTGGAAAATCAAACGTCCGCAGTCAGTTTATGAATCTGAGTTTCCACAATTTTTTGAACGGGCGCCTTTTGCAAGAGAAGGAGAAGACCCTTCAATGATTGAAGCAGCCGAAAATGTAGCGAAGAAATATCATATCAGTAGAAATGAACAAGATGACTTTGCGTATCGCAGTCATCAGTTGGCATCAAAAAATATGAATAACGGTAATATTTCCCAAGAAATTTTACCGTTCAAAGTGAAAGTTGAATATTTTAATCAAGATGAAAGTATTAAACCTCAACTTACTCTCAGAACACTTGGCAGACTTAAACCACTTTTAAATGAAGGAACAGTCACAGTAGGAAACAGTTGTAAGAAAAATGATGGTGCAGTATTACTGATTGTTATGGAAGAAAATCGGGCACGTCAATTAGGATTCACAGAAGGGATTAAGTTTGTGAATAGTGCAACTGTAGGTGTTCAACCACAGTATTTAGGAGTAGGTCCAGTGCTAGCAGTAAATCAATTATTAGCTCAAGAACGATTAACTATAAATGATATAAATGCAGTAGAATTAAATGAAGCATTTAGCTCTCAAGTTATTGCTAGCCAACAACAGCTTAACATTCCTTTGAATAAGTTGAATTGTTGGGGAGGAGCAATTGCTACAGGGCATCCATATGGTGCAAGTGGAGCAGCGTTAGTCACACGTTTATTTTATATGAAACATCAATTTAGAACTATAGCAACTATGGGAATAGGTGGAGGGATAGGAAATGCAGCTTTATTTGAAAGATGGTATGGAAATTAGAGAAGTTCAATTTACAAATGAAAAAGTTCAAAATTATTGTGAATTGCTTAATATAAAGTATGACCATTATGTTCCTACTCTTATGTGTGCCAAGTTATGGCCACAATTTGAGTTATTTCAATCTTTTTCAAAGAAGCCTATCATATTAAAAGAGACACACATTAAGACACAACATCAACTTCAAGTCGATTGTACGTATGAAGCGACATTGCATAAGGTTTCACAAAAATTAATTAAAAATATCATTAAATATACATATGGACTCGAAATCAATAAAGATAAAAAACATTGTATGTATATAAAACAAATATTTATCGAGGTAAGATAAATTATGAAATTTACAATAGAAATGGTGAATGAATATTTAACTATAGTTAATGATGAGAATCCGATTCATCGTTCCATTGTACCGGGACAACTCATATGTGAAAAAGTATTTTCTGAACTTAATGTGAATTGGATGAATTACAAAATTAAGTACATAAAACCTATAAATATAGAGGAGGAAGTACAATTTTTAATAAAAGAAAATGATGAAATTGTAGTTTTTAAAACATATGATGATATCAAACTAACAATTACTAGAAGTTGAGAATGATAAAAATAATAATATTTTTTAAAATTAAATAATTAAAAACGCTAATGTTAGCAATGCTCAAAGGTTCTCTCCGAGCTACAAAAGGGGACAAGTTTTGGCTAACATTAGCGTTTCTCACTTGTTAAGGTGAGTGTTAATTTAGGGATGATAGAATGTCTTTAAAGCTAAACGTATTAAGGGACTAAATGCTTTAAAACTCATTTTATTTGGGACTGGAAAGACAAAAGTGCTAAATCTCAATTAGGTTTGATGCAATGTCTAGTTGTCTAGAATAACGTTAACGATATGAGTAACTTGTCGGCATGTTGTCAACGTCATTCTCTAGTAGAGAGAGCAATTGATAGATTTCATACTTATTAAAAGTTTCATCACACTTTATAGTAATTGTCTTGAAAGTTTTAGTTATGATTTCATAAATGGGTGTTCCATTTTCTATATTTCTTCTGTAGATAATCATGTTGTTTATACCTCCCTTGCCTCTCTACACTTTAAATAATAAAAGATAAATCATAAGAAATCATGGGTCTGTAGTATCAAATTTACATACGACGATAAACTGATTACTTTCTAAGACTTTATATGTATACAATATTTATTATGGATTGAAAGGAAAGAGAAGAGAGGCTGGGACATAATTCCTAGCAAAATAGCC
>NZ_KV831307.1:0-48870 GCF_001837075.1 Staphylococcus sp. HMSC063F05 | reverse complement strand
TTTTACTTATCTTGAACCTTTTTGTCCCAGCCTCAAAAAACCACCCACAATTTGATAACACAAATTGTGGGTGGAGAATATAATTAATCGATAAAATGTTATTCTACTACTTCAACATTTAAGTTTACATCGATATTGCCACGTGTAGCTTTTGAATACGGACAAAAGTCGTGCGCATCTTGTAAATATTTTTCAGCATCTTCTTGTGATAAAACATTTTTAACTTTTGCATGAATATCAACGCTAAGTTTTGGGCTTTCGGCATCTGGATCGTCTTCCAAGCGTACCGTTAACGTTACTTCAGGTTCAGCATCGCGCACTTTATTTTGTTTTAAAATTAAATCAAATGCACCATTAAAGCATGAAGCGTAACCTGCAGCAAATAATTGTTCTGGATTAGTCGCTTTACCGTCAGCTTGTTGTGGTGGTAATACATCTACATTTATTGCATTATCGTCAGTATGGACATGACCTTTACGTCCACCTACGTTAGTCGCTTTAGTTTCATATTGAACTGCCATCATTATTACCTCCTCAAATTGTATGTATTTTATTGATACCCACCAGTAGATGTACTTAATCATTCGTTTTAAATTTTAATAATAAGTTTAGAGATATTTGTATGAATGAAAGAAAATCATATAAAATAAAATTACTATAGTGTACGAAATGAGGGATAGAATGACCCATGTAGATATTGCAGCGACAATTGCACCAGAAGACAAGCTTTCTAAAACTTTACTCAAAGATATAAAAGTAAACGAAGAATCAATAGATATCATTGAATTGCGCATTGACCAATGGCCATCATTTAATAAGGCATTATTAAATGAAGTGATTAAGCAATTAAAAATATTCCATTTGAAAATATTAGTAACATATAGAACTTCAGTTCAAGGAGGAAAAGGAGCTGTAAATGAGCAAGAGTATTTAAATATACTAGGTGAATTAATTGAGTGTCCACAATTTGATATGATTGATATTGAGTGGAGCAGTGCCGTCAAAATTGAAAAATATACGCATCTTGTTCAACGTGCACAACAAAAAGGGCTCGAAGTTGTTCTTTCGCATCATAATTTTCAAGAAACACCTGCTTTAGATGAACTTAAATTTATTTACTTTAAAATGCAAAAACTCAATCCTGAGTATTTAAAGCTTGCGGTTATGCCCAAATGTCAAGAGGACGTGTTACATTTATTAGAAGCCATGTCACTCACAGCGAAGCACACAACATGCCGAATTGTCGGTATATCGATGTCTAGTTTGGGTAAAGTCAGCCGAATTGCTCAAGGCGTATTTGGTGGAACGCTGTCTTATGGTTGCATAGAAGAACCACAAGCACCCGGACAGATACATGTCTCTAAGTTAAAATCCATGGTTTCTTTTTATGAGGATTAACTTGTAAGTTTGAATTCAATAACAATGTATCTTATAATTGATAATGGTTATCATGTATAAAATAAAGGGAGCGAAATACATTGGAATTACAAGAAGCTATATCTAATCGTAGAAGCGTCAAAAAATTTAAACACGATATGGTGGTTGATGATCAAACGGTTTACGATGCAATATATAAAGCTACTGACGCTCCAAATCATGGTATGAGAGAACCATGGAGATTGGTTCATATTTCAAAAGATAAACTCGGTGATTTTAGTAGGGATATCACAAGATTTGCTTTTCCAGATAGTCCGGATAAGCGAGAGGATCACTTTCATGCAGTAACAAATTTAGGTGGCATGTTGTTGTTGATTTTAAAAGATGATCCAAGACAACGTCAAAGTCGTGAAAATTATTTTGCATTTGGAGCTTTTGCTCAAAATTTAATGTTACTTTTATACGAAGCGGGTATTGGTACTTGTTGGAAGTCGCCACAATATATCTTTGATCCTAAAATACGAAAAGCTTTGGGTGTAAAGGATAATGAAATATTAGCAGGATTTTTGTATCTTACTGATTTAGAAGAAGTACCAACGAAGGCTAAACGTAAAAATAAAAATCTTATTACCGAATTTGAATAAATCATCCGTGATATTGAGCGTGTATTAAAATTTAAAATTAGGTGAGATGGAATTTGTGTTTATCGTTTCACCGATACAGTGAGTAACAGAGTTGAAAACATAAGTATTTACTTTAGTTACTGACGAATAATACAAGAAAAACCTGAGACGTTTGATGATGTCTCAGGTTTTTTAGTTAAATATTATTGATCTAAATGTTCAGTCAAGAATGATTCAACTTGTTCAGGTGATTTAGCATTTGCTGAATGCAAGTGTGCTAATTTTTTACCATTTTGGAATATTAAAATACTTGGGATACCCATAACATCATTTTCAGTTGTCACATCTTCTAATTCGTCACGATCGACCACATACCATTGATAATTATTATATTTTTCAACAATTGGATCTATCCACATATCCATCGCTTTACAATCTGGACACCAGTCGGCTTCAAACTTGATAATTACTGGATCAGTACTACCAATAGTAGAATTAAATTCTTCGGTTTGATGAATATTTTTCATCACTATCTACTCCTTTTGTAATTTGGTAAACTTATTATAACGAATGACTGCACATTAACAAAAATATTAGCTTGAAAATTAAAGCGTTCAATTAAATATCATGATATATTTAAGTTAATAGAGAGAAGGAGGTAAAAGGTAATTGATTAAATTTTATCAGTATCCGAAATGCACAACGTGCAAAAAGGCTGCAAAGTTTTTAGATGAGCACGATGTGAATTATGAATCCATTGATATTGTTCAACATACACCGACTAAAAAAGAATTCAAAAATATCGTAGATAAAACGGGTGTGAATATTAATAAGTTGTTTAATACACATGGTATCAAATATCGCGAATTAAATTTAAAAGAGAAACTTAAAAATATGTCTGATGATGAAAAACTAGAACTACTTGCTTCAGATGGAATGTTGGTTAAACGTCCATTAGCTATTTCTGGTAACCATTTGACTTTAGGATTTAAAGAAAATGAGTATCAACACCAATGGTTATAGGTGTGATATTAATTTAGAGAAAGTGAACATTAATAAAAAAATATAAATTAAAATGGTGTTTTGTATATTTAAAAACGAATTTTAATTCATTTATTCTTTGTAATAATAGTTGAATGAATAATATGTGTGTGGCATCATTAAATTGTAATTAAATTAATCAGGAGGGGATTCTCGTGGCAGTACCGAGCGAATTTAAATATTCTAAAGAGCATGAGTGGGTTAAAATTGAAAATAATGTAGCAACAGTTGGTATTACAGAATACGCACAAAACGAATTAGGTGATATCGTATTTGTTGAGCTACCTGAAACTGACGATGAATTAAATGAAGGTGACACATTCGGTAGTGTGGAATCAGTAAAAACAGTATCAGAGTTGTATGCGCCAATTTCTGGGAAAATTGTTGAAGTTAATGAAGAATTGGAAGATAGCCCAGAATTTGTAAATGAATCGCCATACGAAAAAGCATGGATGGTTAAAATTGAAATTAGTGACGATAGTCAATTAGAAGAATTATTATCAGCAGATCAATACTCAGAAATGATTGGTGAATAATGATTGCAAACTCCTCGATTAGATTTAATCAAGGAGTTTTTTTATAAGGAACAACTTTAATCTGGAACGTAAGCCAAAGCCCATACATAAGTGACACAAGCAATTAAAAATTGCAGTGAAAAAGAGGAACGCTTGAGCAAAGCTCAAGCATAAGTGACACTAGCAATTAAAAATTGCAGTGTCACTAAATGTTTAGGTTTTGGGGATTTTGTGAATGATGATAGTGATAGTTACTTTGACGCTTAGAAGGTGGATTGACATGGCTATTGTAAATAAGGTTATTATTGTTGAAGGTAAATCGGATAAGAAAAGAGTACAACAAGTAATCGCTGAACCTGCAAATATCATTTGTACACATGGGACTATGAGTATAGATAAGATAGACAACATGATAGAAACACTTTATGACAAACAAGTTTATGTTCTTGCCGATTCTGATGATGAGGGTGAAAAAATTAGAAAATGGTTTAAACGTTATTTAAGCGAAAGTGAACATATTTATGTTGATAAAACGTTTTGTGAGGTTGCTAAGTGTCCTAAAAATTATTTAGCACATGTATTAAGTAGATATGGTTTTAATGTAAAAAAAGAAAAGAAACTTATGAATAATTTAAAAACTGAAAGGCTAGTTTTAGTAAATGAATAAATTGAAGGATATTGAAGACATAACTGTTAATTTTAATAAAGAAAAACATCTCATATTTGGTTATACACCAATGTGTGGAACATGTAAGATTTCTGAAAGGATGTTGGATATTGCTAATGAAATCTTACAATTGCCAATAAAAAAAATAGATCTTAATTTTTATCCTGAATGGAGTAAAGAGAAACAAATTATGTCTGTTCCTGTTTTGTTGCTTATGCGTAGAGAGGAAGAGATAAAAAGAATCTACGCATTTCAGTCAGTTACTTATTTGTTAGAAAATTTAAAATAATTATTGACGAAACATTAGTACGATGGTAGGATTAATACAAATTAAATATGCTTTAACTCTTATCGAGAGAGGTGGAGGGATGTGCCCTAAGAAGCCCGGCAACCGTCTAAAATAGAAATGGTGCCAATTCACATAAAGTATAACTTTAGAAGATGAGAGAAAGAACATTTCAACAAATGCTTTCTCAAATTTTCTAAAAATTGAGAAAGCATTTTTAATTTGATTACTAAGCAACATAAGGAGGCTATTAACGTGATTAAGCTAAACCAAATTGTTAAACGCTATCATACCAAGGATAAAGATGTTCTTGCTGTTGATCACGTTGATTTAAACATTGAATCCGGCTCTATTTTTGGTGTGATTGGTTTCTCAGGAGCTGGCAAAAGTACGCTTATAAGAATGTTTAACAACTTAGAATCTCCAACGTCAGGTGAAATCATTATAGATGGTGACAATATAAGTCAATTATCTAAATCACAGTTACGAAAAAAACGACAAAAAGTGAGTATGATTTTTCAACATTTTAACCTTCTATGGTCAAGAAATGTATTGAAAAATGTAACATTTCCATTAGAAATTGCTGGCGTTCCAAGTGGTCTAGCTAAACAAAAAGCATTGGAACTCATTGAACTTGTCGGCCTAAAAGGTCGAGAAAGTGCGTATCCGTCTGAATTATCAGGCGGACAAAAACAAAGAGTGGGTATTGCGAGAGCATTAGCTAATGATCCAGATGTATTGTTATGCGATGAGGCAACAAGTGCATTAGATCCACAAACTACAGATGAAATTCTAGATTTATTATTGAAGGTAAGGGAACAACAAAATTTAACTATTGTACTTATAACACATGAAATGCATGTTATACGAAGAATTTGTGATGAAGTTGCTGTAATGGAAAACGGTAAAGTTATCGAACAGGGAGCGGTAAGTAAAGTATTTGAGAATCCACAACACGAAGTAACAAAACGTTTTGTGAAAGATGATTTAAACGATGATTTTGAAGATTCTTTAGAGTATTTGGAGCCATTAGATCATGATGCATATATCGTGAGGTTAAACTTTACTGGTGAAAATACAACTGAGCCTATCATATCTTATATGACGAAGACGCATAACATAGATGTGAATATTCTTGAAGCAGATATTAAGAATACTAAAAACGGTTCGCTTGGATTTTTAGTTATTCACATACCACATATAAGTGAAGAACATTTCAAGCAATTTAAACATAATCTTCACGAACAACACGTTAATGTGGAGGTGCTAAAACATGGGTAAATCTTATGGTGAAATATTTCACGAAATGGTGACAATGCCAAATGTTCAGTGGCCAGAGGTTTGGCAGGCAATTTTAGAAACTCTATATATGACTGTTGTTTCGACGCTTTTTGCATTTGTCTTTGGACTTATATTAGGGGTATTACTCTTTTTATCTGCGAAAAGTAACTCATTGGCTGCTAAGATTTTCTACACGATTGTGTCATTCATTGTTAATTTATTTAGAGCAATTCCATTTATCATATTAATTTTACTGTTAATTCCATTTACAAGTATACTTCTCGGAACAATCAGTGGGCCAACTGGTGCATTACCAGCACTTATTATTGGTGCAGCACCATTCTACGCTAGATTGGTCGAGATTGCTTTTAAAGAAATTGATAAAGGTGTTATAGAGGCTGCTTGGTCAATGGGAGCGAACACTTCGATAGTTGTGAGAAAAGTGCTACTTCCTGAAGCAATGCCTGCTTTAGTTTCAGGTATTACCGTTACTGCAATTGCTTTGGTAGGTTCTACAGCTATTGCAGGTGTTATTGGCGCAGGCGGTTTAGGTAATTTAGCATATTTAACAGGATTTACTCGAAATCAAAATGATGTCATTTTAGTTTCAACAGTATTTATTTTAATTATTGTATTTATAATCCAGTTCCTAGGGGATTGGCTTACAAATAAAATCGATAAACGCTAAAGAAAAGGGGATTATATTCTATGAAAAAATTATTCGGAATTATTTTAGTATTGGCTTTAACGATTGCCTTAGCTGCATGTGGTGGAGGTAAAGATAAGGAAAAAACTATCACAGTAGGTGCATCTCCAGCACCACACGCTGAAATTTTAGAAAAAGCAAAACCATTATTGAAGAAAAAAGGTTATGATTTAAAAATCAAATCAATTAACGATTACACAACGCCTAATAAATTATTAGACAAAGGTGAAATCGATGCGAACTTCTTCCAACATACACCATACTTAAATACTGAAAGTAAAGAAAAAGGGTATAAAATTGAATCGGCTGGGAATGTTGAATTAGAACCTATGGCTGTATACTCAAAAAAATATAAAAGCTTAAAAGATCTTCCTAAAGGTGCAACAGTATATGTATCAAATAACCCAGCTGAACAAGGACGATTCTTAAAATTCTTTGTAGATGAAGGTCTTATTAAACTTAAAAAAGGCGTTAAAATTGAAAATGCTAAATTTGATGACATAACTGAAAACAAAAAAGATATTAAATTTAACAACAAACAATCAGCAGAATATTTACCAAAAATCTATCAAAATCAAGACGCTGACGCAGTAATCATTAATTCTAACTATGCGATTGACCAAAAATTAAGTCCTAAAAAAGATTCGATTGCTTTAGAATCTCCTAAAGATAACCCATATGCAAATTTAATTGCAGTTAAAAAAGGTCATAAAGATGATAAAAATATCAAAGTATTAATGGAAGTGCTACAATCTAAAGAAATTCAAGATTATATTAAAGATAAGTATGATGGAGCTGTCGTACCTGCTAAGTAAATAGCAAACAATTAATAATATTTAATCGCTTGTCACATGAATATACAAAAACACGTAGATGATTCAGTATAAAATCATCTACGTGTTTTTTGCTATTGAACCTTTAATTTTTAACTCACTTTTGTTATACGTTTTAACATCCATAAACATTTTTCTGTGATTATAGTTATCTAACAATGACTATAATTCACTAGCCATATTTTTTGAACAGGTAGTTTTGTAAAAGGTAAGATATATTGTCTTTATACGCACAACATATCTATAATTATTTAAATATTATCACGGTATAAAATACCAACACTTACACCGCTATATCCCATTTGGTAATCAAATTTGATAATTTCAATTTGTGGATGTGATTTTAAAAATTGATTTACTTTTTTATCTAACCCTTTCTCAGTAATCGCTTTAATAGTAATAAATTTCATAAAATATACCAACCCAACTTATAATTATTTTATATTCAATATACTATAATCTACTGTAAATTTATAGTTTCTTTCGTAAAATCATCTTTATGAGAAAAAAATTCATAAAAGATGTTTAGCTCATAAATAAGAGGGTAACAATATTAATAAGTTAAACATAAGGAGGAATTTTAAATGGCTGAAGATAAATTTGAACAAGCTAAAGGTAATATTAAAGAAACAGTAGGTAATGCTACTGATAATAAAGAATTAGAAAAAGATGGTAAAGGTGACAAAGCTTCTGGTAAAGCGAAAGAAGCTGTAGAAAACGTTAAAGAAAAAGCAAATGACGTTATTGATAAATTTAAAGGTAATAAAGGTGACTAATTAATAGTCCTTCTAATTTAGCCCTCATGTACTCTATGGTATATGAGGGCTTGTTTGTATATATATCAAAATGATGCTTCATTTTTTGCTGTAATTTTACCAAGAACATAACTTACTAAGAAGCCAGTGATCAATAGGAAAAATGATATGATCCATTGGATTAAGTCTTTCGGGAATCCAGGGAAAACTGCATACAACGATCCGATTACAAAGCCTATTATCAAAGCAAATGTCATTGTAGGGTGTTGATGTAGACAATATTGAATTAATCGACTTGAAATCATAAAACCAGTTACAATACCGAAACCTACTATTAATATGATAGGTAATGCATTTAAATTAAAATGAAGTAGTTCAGAAATAGCATACATTAGCGTCCCATATACTCCGAAGACAAGTAACATAAATGATCCAGAAATGCCTGGTAATAACATAGCACTTGAAGCGAAAACACCTGCGATAAAATATTTAATGATAAGACTGAAAGATAAAGTAAGTGTTTCACCTGAATGCTTGTCTCCATGATTAAGCAATGCGAAAACGACTATAATAGCAATACCTAATAATAGAATAAAATAATGTATTATACTGAAATTTTTTTTGAAATTTGAGATGGTTAATAAATAAGGGATGATACCGAGAATCAAACCTGTAAAAAATAACATAGTAGGAATATGATGTTGACTAAGCAAATAATTAAATAATTGACTTAATAGTCCTATAGCTATTAGCATCCCTACTAAAATAGGTAGTAAAAATTTTAAGCTAGGCCAAAATCGTCTTGAAAACAAACCACTAATTGAGCTAATAAAGTCATCATAAATTCCAAGTAATAAAGCGATAGTCCCTCCACTTACACCTGGGACGAGATCACTTGTACCCATACCAAAACCTTTAAATATATTTATCCATTTGAATTTTTTCATAATAATCTCCTTTCATGAAAATTTTAAAGGTTAAAGTGCATAATATCACATTATTTGAACTTCTTGGGATATTTTCTTTTTTGTCTAAAGATTGGCTATTGAGAAAGTGAGCTTTCCATTATCATTTAAAGAATTTCAGAACAATTACATAAAAATAATTATTGTTAAATAATAAATCTAAATAAGTGTTTTAAAAAGTTTATATTAGGGACCAAGTACGTTATAATGAAGTGGATTGAAATTCAATGAGTCTTTTTGACTATAGATTAAAATTATTATAAACTAGTTAAGAAAACTTTATATTTTACGGAGGGAATATAAATGTCATCAACATTAGAGATTAAGGACCTACATGTGTCTATCGAGGATAAAGAAATTTTAAAAGGTGTTAACTTAACAATTAACACTGGTGAAATACACGCAATTATGGGACCTAATGGTACTGGTAAATCAACATTATCGTCAGCAATTATGGGACATCCAAGTTATGAAGTTACACAAGGTGAAGTATTATTAGATGGCGTTAATATTTTAGAGTTAGACGTTGATGAGAGAGCTAAAGCAGGCTTATTTTTAGCTATGCAATATCCATCAGAAATTACAGGGGTAACAAACGCAGATTTTATGCGCTCAGCAATTAATGCGAAACGTGAAGAGGGACAAGAAATTAATTTAATGCAGTTCATCAAGAAATTGGATAAACAAATGGACTTTTTAGATATCGATAAAGATATGGCTCAACGTTATTTAAATGAAGGTTTCTCTGGTGGAGAGAAAAAACGAAATGAGATTTTACAATTAATGATGTTAGAACCGAAATTCGCTATTTTAGATGAAATTGACTCTGGTTTGGATATTGATGCTTTGAAAGTGGTTTCTAAAGGTATTAATCAAATGCGTGGTGAAGAGTTTGGAGCATTAATGATTACGCACTATCAACGACTTTTAAATTATATTACACCAGATAAAGTACATGTGATGTACGGTGGTAAAGTTGTGAAATCTGGAGGTCCAGAATTGGCTAAACGCCTTGAAGAAGAAGGCTATGAATGGGTTAAAGAAGAATTTGGTGCTGCTGAATAGTCATATTCCAAAATTAGCATTGAGATGTTCACATAAAATGATGAAACTGAACATTCGAAGTAAAATTTATTTCATCAAGTAGGAGGAAAAAGTGATGACAACTAAAACTTTGAACATTTCTGAAGAACAACTTGTTGATTATTCTAAAGCGCACAATGAACCTTCTTGGATGACAGAGTTACGTAAAAAAGCGTTGAAATTAACAGAAACTTTAGAAATGCCAAAACCTGATAAAACGAAATTAAGAAAATGGGATTTTGATACGTTTAAACAACACCATACAACAGGAGATGCATACACTCAGTTAACTGATTTACCAAAATCTGTTAAAGAAATCATTGATGTTGAAAACTCAGAAAACTTAATCATTCAACATAATAATGAATTGGCATATACACAAGTATCGGATCAAGCTAAACATGATGGTGTGATTATTGAAGGTCTATCTGAAGCACTAGTCAACCATAGTGATTTAGTTCAAAAGTACTTTATGACTAAAGCAGTAGATGTTGATGAACATCGTTTAACAGCATTGCATACTGCATTAGTAAACGGTGGTATTTTTGTTTATGTACCTAAAAATACTGTTGTAGAACATCCTATACAGTACGTTGTTTTACATGATGATGAACAAGCGAGCTTTTACAATCACGTCATCATTGTTACAGAAGAAAGTGCAGAAGTTACCTATGTAGAGAACTATCTTTCTACTACTAGTGGTGAAGATAACCAACTTAATATTGTGTCAGAGGTTATCGCTGGCGCAAACTCTAACGTCACATATGGTTCAGTTGATTATTTAGATAAAGGATTTACAGGTCATATAATTCGTCGTGGTTCTGCAGATGCAGATGCTTCTATCAATTGGGCACTAGGTTTGATGAATGAAGGTAGCCAAATTATAGATAATACTACAAATCTAAACGGTGATCGTTCAACAAGTGCATTGAAATCAGTTGTTGTTGGCACAGGTGATCAAAAAATAAATTTAACTTCCAAAATTGTTCAATACGGTAAAGAAACAGATGGGTATATATTGAAACATGGTGTTATGAAAGAAAATGCATCTTCTGTATTTAATGGAATTGGCTACATTAAACATGGTGGTACGAAATCTATTGCGAACCAAGAGTCACGTGTATTGATGTTATCTGAAAATGCTCGTGGTGATGCTAACCCTATTCTTTTAATAGACGAAGATGATGTTGAAGCAGGACATGCAGCCTCAGTTGGTCGTGTCGATCCTGAGCAATTATATTATTTAATGAGCCGTGGTATTTCAAGAGCTGAAGCAGAGCGTCTAGTTATACATGGTTTCTTAGATCCAGTAGTACGTGAATTACCAATTGACGATGTAAAACGTCAACTTAGAGAAGTAATTGAGCGTAAAGTTTCAAAATAAAGTCAAAGATTAATTCAATTGATACCTCCTAGAGGGGAAACTCATATATAGAAAGGTCGTGACTATAATGGCCGAACATTCTTTTGATGTCAAGGCAGTCATTAAAGACTTTCCGATACTTGAGCAAAAGGTAAATAATAAACGTTTAGCATACCTTGATTCAACTGCGACTAGCCAAACACCTGTACAAGTTTTAAATGTACTAGATGATTACTACAAACGCTATAATTCTAATGTCCATCGTGGTGTACACACATTAGGGTCTTTAGCTACAGATGGCTATGAAAATGCAAGAGAAACAGTAAGACGTTTTATCAATGCGAAGTACTTTGAAGAAATTATTTTCACTCGAGGAACAACTGCATCAATAAATATAGTAGCACATAGTTATGGTGACGCTAATATTAGTGAGGGTGACGAAATTGTTGTAACAGAAATGGAACATCATGCTAATATTGTTCCATGGCAACAATTAGCTAAACGTAAAAATGCAACACTAAAATTTATTCCAATGACAAAAGATGGTGAATTGCAATTAGATGATATAAAAGCAACCATCAATGATAAAACTAAAATTGTTGCTATCGCACACGTTTCCAATGTTTTAGGAACAATTAATGATGTTAAAACTATCGCTAAAATTGCACATGAACATGGTGCAGTTATAAGTGTGGATGGTGCGCAATCAGCTCCACACATGGCTTTAGATATGCAAGATATCGATGCTGATTTTTATAGTTTTAGTGGACATAAAATGTTAGGTCCTACTGGCATTGGAGTTTTATATGGAAAAAGAGAATTATTACAAAATATGGAACCCGTTGAATTTGGTGGAGATATGATAGACTTCGTAAGTAAATATGACGCCACTTGGGCTGACCTACCAACTAAATTTGAGGCTGGCACACCACTTATTGCTCAAGCAATAGGTTTAGCAGAAGCTATACATTATATTGAAAATTTAGGTTTTAATGCGATTCATCAGCATGAAAAAGAATTGACAGAATATGCATATGAACAAATGTTAACTATAGATGGTCTTGAAATTTACGGTCCACCAAAAGATAGACGTGCAGGGGTCATTACTTTTAATTTAGCAGATATACATCCACATGATGTAGCTACAGCTGTTGATACAGAAGGTGTTGCAGTTCGTGCAGGCCATCACTGTGCGCAACCTTTGATGAAATGGTTAGGTGTCTCTTCAACAGCACGTGCAAGTTTTTACGTTTATAATACGAAAGAAGATGTAGATCAATTAGTTCAAGCATTGAAACAAACGAAGGAGTTTTTCTCTTATGAATTTTAATAATTTGGATCAATTATATAGATCTGTAATTATGGATCATTACAAAAACCCTAGAAACAAAGGTGTCTTAGACAATGGCTCAATGACTGTTGATATGAATAACCCTACATGTGGTGATCGCATACGTTTGACATTTGATATTGAAGACGGAATCATTAATGATGCTAAGTTTGAAGGAGAAGGATGTTCAATTTCAATGTCTAGTGCATCTATGATGACTGAAGCAGTTAAAGGTCATTCACTTGGTGAAGCAATGCAAATGAGCCAAGAGTTTACTAAAATGATGCTCGGTGAAGACTACGAGATTACAGAAGAAATGGGAGATATTGAGGCGCTTCAAGGTGTCTCACAATTCCCAGCTAGAATTAAATGTGCAACGCTTGCATGGAAAGCATTAGAAAAAGGGACAGTCGAAAAAGAAGGTAAGTCAGAAGGTACAACGGAAGAAGATTAAAACCAATACAATATATTACCTTTTGATGATGTAAATATATTGTTATACTGAATCAACATCCTCGTATGTTTAATTCAGTGATTTAATTACATCGTAAAAGTTTAAATCATAGTGATAGGACATAACAAAGTAGAGTAAACATAAATATAAATGAATTTTTTATACGCATGCCGTTTATTAATTATAAAATCAAGGAGTGATTAAAATGGCAAAACAAGCACCTGATGTTGGGGATTATAAATACGGATTCCATGACGAAGATGTTTCCATTTTTAGATCAGAGCGTGGTTTAACGGAAAATATAGTAACAGAAATCTCTAAAATGAAAGAAGAGCCACAATGGATGTTAGATTTCCGTTTGAAAGCATTAAAACTATTCTATAAAATGCCAATGCCACAATGGGGTGGAGATTTATCTGAATTAGATTTTGATGATATTACGTATTATGTTAAACCTTCTGAACATACTGAACGTTCATGGGATGAAGTGCCTGAAGAAATCAAACGTACTTTCGATAAATTAGGTATTCCAGAAGCTGAGCAGAAATACTTAGCTGGAGTTTCTGCACAATATGAATCAGAAGTTGTTTATCATAATATGGAGAAAGAACTGGAAGAAAAGGGTATTATTTTCAAAGATACTGATAGTGCATTACGTGAAAATGAAGAGTTATTTAGAGAATATTTTGCGTCAGTGGTACCTGCTGCAGATAATAAATTTGCTGCATTAAATTCAGCAGTATGGTCTGGTGGTTCATTCATTTATGTTCCTAAGAATGTTAAATTAGATACACCACTACAAGCATATTTCCGTATTAACTCTGAGAATATGGGACAATTCGAACGTACATTAATAATTGCTGATGAAGGTGCATCAGTAAACTATGTAGAAGGTTGTACTGCACCTGTATACTCTACAAGTTCGCTACACTCGGCAGTTGTTGAAATTATAGTACACAAAGATGCACATGTAAGATATACTACTATCCAAAACTGGGCTAATAACGTATATAATTTAGTAACTAAACGTACCTTTGTCCATGAGAATGGTAATATGGAATGGGTAGATGGAAACTTAGGCTCTAAGTTAACGATGAAATATCCAAACTGTGTACTTTTAGGTGAAGGTGCCAAAGGTAGCACATTATCCATTGCATTTGCTAGTAAAGGTCAAGTTCAAGATGCTGGTGCTAAAATGATTCATAAAGCACCTAATACATCTTCAACTATTGTTTCTAAATCTATCTCCAAAAATGGTGGTAAAGTCATTTATCGTGGTATCGTTCATTTTGGACGTAAAGCTAAGGGAGCACGTTCAAATATCGAATGTGATACATTAATTTTAGATAATGAATCGACTTCAGATACTATCCCTTATAATGAAGTGTTCAATGACAATATTTCATTAGAACATGAAGCTAAAGTTTCTAAAGTATCAGAAGAGCAATTATTCTATCTTATGAGTCGTGGTATTTCTGAGGAAGAAGCGACAGAAATGATTGTTATGGGATTCATTGAGCCGTTCACAAAAGAATTACCAATGGAATACGCAGTAGAAATGAACCGTTTAATTAAGTTTGAAATGGAAGGCTCAATTGGTTAATATTAATTCAATTATAATATGATTAACAACCAACGAATCGTTTGTGATTCGTTGGTTGTTTTATTTTTATGTCAAATTCAGTTGGTAACAATGAAAAAATTAAATAGTAGTTAATTTATGATTGATACAGCTCATATCGGCTCTAATATCTGCTTTTATTGTTGAATAACATCTTTTATAAGAGTATCGATCATGAGTCTATTTTATGAAATTTTTTAGTATCTCATTTAGTATTACAATTCGTTAAATAAAATGGATTCCACTGTAAAAGTGTTGAAGATATTACAGAAACACAAGCTATTGCAAATAATGAAGTTAAAGGTAAAGATTTGATTAAGCATATCAAAATTACTTTGGGTGACTTCAAAGATTTTCAAGTTAAACATGATTTTGATGATGCGAACTTATTGAATATGATTGCACCTGTAGCTACAATGGCTTCAAAAGTGAAAGATATGCCGAGTGATTGCTACTAATAGCAAGAAACTTTAGTTTTATTAAGCAGTTATACACTACTTATTTGAAAAATAACCAATTCGTTCAATTGAAAATGGAATTAAATGGATATCGCGATGCTTTATACGGTGGTGGTAAATCTGCTAAATCCCTGATGACTAAAAAAGATATTAAGATGAGTAATAAAATTGCCAATGCAATGAAAAGGTTAGAAAAAGTTATAGATAACTCACATGAAAAAATTGACGCCAGAGCAATACGAGAGTATGTCAATAAATATCCAATTATCGAGGGTCAAGTTATACATATCAATAGTTGTCTTGATAATGATATTTCTGGCACATATATTTACTACAGTGCCTGAAATTAAAAATAATGAATTGTAAGAAATCGAAACTATTCTCATAATTGTTGTGCTAGTCTCTATTACTTACTTTATCATTAATTTTATTTTATGGATCAAAAGGAAAAATTTTCTTTTATCACTATTAAATCGCTTTTTATCATTGTGTTATTTATCATTTTAAAGATAATTACGATATGAATTTTAGTTTACAATATATTTATCTGATTTTTACTTTTTATATTTTTACAAAGTATTTAAAGTGGAATTTTTAGAAGACTTAACTCTTTGTTTTAATAAATGTAATGAATTATTATGGCTTATCGTTTGATTTTTAATAAAAGGGATTGTTAAGTTATTGATAAGCTTCATGAGAGTAAGCCACGACAAACTATAAAAATATTTTGCATTAGTTCATTCTTATTCGTGTGTTGTGTTAATTCAATATAAATGATAAGTTTGATAATTCATTTCTCGGGAAATAATGTATTAATACGGACTAAATCTTAAGGAGAAATGCATCATGATTATTGCAATTATACTATTAATATTTGTTTCATTTTTCTTTTCAGGTAGTGAGACAGCATTAACAGCCGCGAATCGCACTAAGTTTCAAACTGAAGCTAAAAAGGGTGATCGTAAGGCGCAAGGTTTAACAAAGTTATTAGATAAACCAAGTGAATTTATCACTACTATATTAATCGGTAACAATGTAGCGAATATTATTTTACCTACACTCGTGACAATCTTAGCGATTGATATTGGAGTGAATGTGGGAATAGCATCAGCAATTGTAACAATTGTGATTATACTTATTTCTGAAGTGATTCCTAAATCAATTGCTGCAACATTTCCTGATAAAATTTCAAAACTTGTGTATCCTATCATTCATATATGTGTTATTGTACTCAAGCCCATTACAATCTTATTAAACAAGATGACAGATGGTATTAATCATTTACTATCTCGAGGCCAACCTGTTGAAAAAAGATTTTCTAAAGAAGAAATTCGTACATTATTAAATATTGCGGGTAGAGAAGGTGCATTTAATGAGATAGAAAATACTCGACTTCAAAACGTTATGGACTTTGAACAATTGAAGGTTAAGGATGTTGATACCACGCCTCGTATTAATGTTGTAGCTTTTTCAAAGGATGTAACATATGACGAAGCTTATGATACAGTGATGAATAATCCATATACGAGATATCCAGTATATGATGAAAATATAGATGATATCATCGGCGTATTCCACTCAAAATATTTATTAGCTTGGAGTAAACATAAAGAGGAGTCAATTACTAATTATGCATCAAGCCCTTTATTTGTAAATGAACATAATAGAGCAGAATGGGTATTGCGTAAAATGACCGTTTCACGAAAACATTTAGCGATTGTTTTAGATGAATTTGGAGGTACGGATGCTATCGTATCGCACGAAGATTTAATAGAAGAGCTACTTGGTATGGATATTGAGGATGAAATGGATCGTGAAGAAGAAAATAAATTAAAACATCAAAAATTTCCACAAAGCATGATGCATCGTTAATTTTATTGTAAAAATGATAGTGGCTATGAATGTCAAACAAGTTGCGGGTCAATTAAGATGTTGTGTAATTTAGTTGTGATATAAAGTTTAAAGCTAGAAAACCTGGGACATAATACATTGTTCCAGGTGTTTTTCTATTTTAGTAGGCAGTAATAGATTGAAAAACTCGATAAATATAAATATTATCAAACTTAGTCTTTATTGCTAAGGTTATACAAGGAATTTGAAAGGGTTGCATCTTTCTCTTACCACAAGATGTACTTTTGTTTAACTATAAGATATATGTATATTAAAGAATATGTAAATTTAACTTAACTCAAGTGAATCAATGATTTGTAATGTGGTATCATGTTGTTGGTGATAAATATGATAGAAATAGGTCTTACTGGCTGGGGTGACCATGATACATTATATGAGGATTTAGAGCGTAAAACAGATAAGTTAAAAACGTATGCTAGTCACTTCCCAATAGTAGAGTTGGATGCTTCGTATTATGCGATACAGCCAGAGCGAAATATAATTAAATGGATAAATGAAACGCCGAATAGATTTCAATTCGTTGTTAAAATTCATCAAGCATTAACATTGCATGCTGACTATAGAGATTATGCAGAGTCGAGAGATATATTATTTAAACAGTTTAAAGAAATGATCAATCCGTTAAAAGAGCATAATAAATTGGCGATGGTGCTCGTACAATTTCCACCTTGGTTTGATTGTAACGTCCAAAATATAAATTACATCTTATATGTGAGAAAACAATTAACTGATATTCCGATGAGCATTGAATTTAGACATCAATCATGGTTTGACAATCAGTATAAAGAACAAACTTTATCCTTCTTAACACAACATCAAATCATTCATGCAGTGGTAGATGAACCTCAAGTTAAAGAGGGGAGCGTTCCTTTAGTAAATAGGATTACTAGTGAAATTGCTTTTGTACGTTATCATGGACGTAATCATTATGGTTGGACTAAAAAAGATATGACTGATCAAGAATGGCGAGATGTAAGATATTTATATGATTATAGCGATGATGAGTTAGCTGACTTGGCTCGTAAAGTCGAAATACTTAATCAAAAGGCTAAGAAAGTATATGTAATTTTTAATAATAACTCTGGCGGTCATGCAGCTAATAATGCTAAAAAGTATCAAAATATTTTAGACATTGATTATGAAGGTTTAGCACCGCAACAATTAAAACTATTTTAAGAGGCGAATGTCATGTTATTAACAATTATTCTATTAATATTAATAGGGGGATTATCAGCGATTTTAGGATCTATCGTTGGTATTGGTGGTGGAATCATCATCGTCCCCACACTTGTTTATTTAGGCGTTAACCATCATCTTCTACATGGTATTACGACGCAAATTGCAATAGGTACTTCTTCAGTTATTCTGATTGTTACTGGATTATCTTCCTCATTAGGATATTTAAAAACCAAACAAGTAGATATAAAAAATGGTTCGATATTTCTATTTGGACTACTACCTGGATCTTTGGTTGGTTCTTTTTTAAGTAGATACCTTACACTTGATTCGTTTAACTTATACTTTGGCGTGTTTATGATATTTGTGTCGATATTACTGATGATTCGTCACAAAATCAAACCTTTTAAAATTTTTGACAAACCTAAATATGCGCGTACATATGTTGATGCTGAAGGGAAAACATACCGTTATAGTGTACCACCCCTGTTTGCTTTTATAACAACGTTATTTATTGGGCTATTAACAGGGCTGTTTGGCATAGGTGGAGGTGCATTGATGACCCCTCTTATGCTCATCGTCTTTAGATTTCCACCACATGTTGCAGTAGGCACAAGTATGATGATGATTTTCTTTTCAAGTGTGATGAGTTCAATAGGGCACATCTTTCAAGGACATGTGGCTTGGGGCTATTCTATCATTCTCATTATTTCAAGTGTTATAGGTGCACAAATAGGTGTGAGGGTCAATCGATCTATGAAATCCGACACAGTTGTAATGTTATTGAGAACAGTAATGCTTATTATGGGTATATATTTAATCATTAAATCTTTTATTTAAATGCGAAGTAGTTATACTTTGAGACTTTGTTCTTTAATGCTAAAGTACAATTAAGTATATAAATTTTAAAGAGGGGGATCATGTTATGGAATTAACAATATATCACACGAATGATATTCATAGTCATTTAAATGAATATGCTCGTATTCAAGCTTATATGGCAAAACATAGACCGCAACTTGAACATCCCTCACTCTATATAGATATAGGTGACCATGTTGATTTATCAGCACCTGTGACAGAAGCTACGGTAGGACAAAAAAATATAGAACTTTTAAATGAAGCACATTGTGATATTGCAACCATTGGAAATAATGAAGGAATGACAATTTCTCATGATGCTTTACAAAATCTATATAACGACGCGGATTTTAAAGTGATTTGCACGAATGTCATAGATGAAGAGGGACATCTTCCACATCATATTACCTCTTCGTATATCAAAGAAATAAAAGGAACACGTATTTTATTTGTTGCAGCAACGGCACCGTTCACACCTTTTTATCGAGCACTGGATTGGATTGTTACTGACCCATTAGCGGCAATCAAAGATGAAATCAATGCACATCAAGGTGAATATGATTTTTTAATGGTTATGAGCCATGTCGGTATCTTTTTTGATGAAAAGTTATGCCAAGAGATTCCGGAAATAGATGTTATCTTTGGTAGTCATACGCATCATCATTTTGAACATGGAGAAATAAACAATGGTGTTTTGATGGCAGCTGCCGGAAAATATGGCTATTATTTAGGTGAAGTTAATATTACGATTGAAAATGGAAAAATCGTTGATAAAATCGCCAAAATTCATCCTATTGAAACACTTCCCTTAGTCGAGACACATTTTGAAGAAGAAGGAAGAGCACTTCTAAGTAAACCAGTAGTTAATCATCATGTGAACTTAGTCAAAAGAACAGATGTTGTTACAAGAACATCGTATTTACTGGCTGAAAGTGTATATGAGTTTTCAAGGGCTGATTGTGCAATCGTAAATGCTGGACTTATAGTTAATGGCATTGAAGCTGATAAAGTGACGGAATATGATATACATCGCATGTTACCCCATCCAATCAATATTGTAAGAGTTCGATTAACCGGTAAACAATTAAAGCAAGTGATTCAAAAAAGCCAAAAGCAAGAATATATGCACGAACATGCACAAGGTCTTGGTTTTAGAGGGGATATATTTGGAGGATATATTTTATATAATCTAGGCTTTATTGAGTCAGAAGACCGTTATTTTATAGGCGATGAAGAGATTCAAAATGATAAACAATATACGTTAGGTACTGTTGATATGTATACATTTGGAAGATATTTCCCATTGCTAAAGGGGTTATCTACAGATTATATTATGCCTGAATTTTTACGTGATATTTTTAAAGAGAAATTACTAAAATTATAAAAGAAACGTATATTGACTTTTAATTTAATGTTAATACCGATATGTTATAATAAACGAAGATATATTAAACAGGAGGGTATGCGTTGTTATGGCGACTAGAAATGAAGAAATTTTACGTAAACCGGATTGGTTAAAGATTAAGCTTAACACAAACGATAATTATACTGGTCTTAAGAAAATGATGCGTGAGAAGAATTTACACACAGTGTGTGAAGAAGCTAAATGTCCAAATATTCACGAATGTTGGGGTGCGCGTCGTACAGCTACATTTATGATTTTAGGGGCAGTATGTACAAGAGCATGTCGATTCTGCGCAGTAAAAACAGGTTTACCTAATGAATTAGATTTAAATGAACCAGAACGAGTTGCAGAATCAGTAGAATTAATGAATTTAAAACATGTTGTAATTACTGCTGTTGCACGTGATGATTTAAGAGATCAAGGCTCAAACGTGTATGCAGAAACAGTACGTAAAGTAAGAGAAAGAAATCCATTTACAACAATAGAAATTTTACCATCTGACATGGGTGGCGATTATGAAGCCCTTGAAACATTAATGGCTTCTAGACCAGACATTCTTAATCACAACATTGAAACGGTTCGTCGCTTAACACCAAGAGTTCGAGCTCGAGCAACTTACGATAGAACTTTACAATTTTTACGTCGTTCTAAAGAATTACAACCTGATATTCCAACAAAATCAAGTTTGATGGTTGGGTTAGGTGAAACGATGGAAGAAATTTATGAAACAATGGATGATTTACGCGCTAATGATGTTGATATTTTAACTATAGGTCAATATTTACAACCGTCTCGAAAACATTTGAAAGTTGAGAAATATTATACGCCATTAGAATTTGGTAAAATGAGAAAGATTGCAATGGAAAAAGGATTTAAACATTGTCAAGCAGGACCTTTAGTAAGAAGCTCATATCATGCTGATGAGCAAGTGAATGAAGCAGCTAAAGAGAAACAACGCCAAGGTGAAGAACAACTTAATTAAGTAATAATTTTTAAAAACTATTAAAAATAGAGGCATAAGTGCCTCGCTTATCGAGTATCTATAATTTATGTGATACATAAAATTTCATTATATTTTGATAAATGTGTGTATTGAAGATATCGGTAAGTGATTTATGGTATTTTTGATACTTAGTGCCTCTATTTCATTTTTTTGTAAGGTGAAAATATGATTAAAGTCGACCAACAATATTTTGAATTGATAGAAGAATATAGAGAATGTTTTGATGAGGAAATATTTTCAGCTAGGTATTCGGATATATTAGACAAATATGATTATGTCGTAGGTGACTATGGTTACGATCAATTACGCTTAAAAGGATTTTATAAAGATAGTAATAAAAAGGCAGAAATAAGTAAACGATTTTCAAGTATACAAGATTATATACTAGAATATTGTAATTTTGGTTGTCCTTATTTTGTAGTCAGACGATTGTCACCAAATGAATTTATTGAAGAAATAGATGATAAAGAAGATATCATTGATAAATTACATGATGTTAAGATTCAACCTACTATTCAAGACACAGAAAAATATACCCAAGCTATAGATCAATAGAAGTCCACTAAGTTGAGAGCGTCATCTCAATTTAAGTGGACTTTTATAACATATCTCTTCTATTGAATAACTTCATTTAAATATTCAATAATTTCATCCGCTTCTTCCTTTGATACTCCTAAAATATGAGAAATGTAACCTTTTTCTTCTATATCATCTGAACCTATAATGCCAAATTGATTTGTCTGCATATTTAAAACTAAAGTTTTACCATAATGTCTATCCGTTTGTACAAGCATTAAGTCGTAACGACTATGCTCACCAACAAAGCCGACGAACTGTACTTGGCTTTGTTCTTCATCATCATATAAGTACATATCTATCATAACTCTGACGCTCCTTTATATTGCGAAAACTATTACACTTAAGTATAACGACAAATGATGATGACTGCAAAACTATGGTATGATTAACTTATTAGATGTATGAAGAGGTGACAAGCGAATGTATTTTGTAGATAAAGATAAACTAACTCAGAAAATCACTTACTTACAAAAGCTCACTGAAGATTACAATGATAATAAAAGGAACCTATATGCTTTTGAACGAATTGGTCAAATGTTAATTGAATCTTCTGTAGATATTGGCAATATGATTATAGATGGGTTTATTTTAAGAGATCCTGGTAATTATAAAGATGTAATAGATATTTTAGAATTGGAAAATGTTATTTCAAAAGAAACACAATCACATATCAATCGAACTATTGATGTTAGAAAACAGTTTGCACATCACTATATCGATTTAAATATGAATAAAATTGAGCCGTTATTTGATGATGCACTACCATACTATAAGCAATTTATTCAAGAAGTAGGACAATTTTTAGAAAATGAAAATGTACCAATTACCGCATTTGGAAAAGGAGCGAATAACTAGTGAAACATTATCAGGCATACTTAATCGATTTAGATGGGACAATGTATAAAGGCACAGATGAAATTGACGGTGCCGCACAATTTATAGATTATTTAAATAATAATCATATCCCGCATCTATATGTAACTAATAATTCTACAAAGACACCTGTTCAAGTTACTGAGAAGTTACGTGATATGCATATTGATGCTAAACCAGATGAAGTTGTAACTTCAGCATTGGCAACAGCGGATTATATCTCTGAACAGCATCCAAATGCAACTGTATATATGATTGGTGGTCATGGACTCAAAACTGCACTAACTGATGCAGGACTTTCAATAAAGAATGATGAAAATGTTGATTATGTAGTTATTGGTTTAGATGAAAAGGTAACATATGAAAAATTATCAATCGCAACATTAGCTGTACGTAATGGAGCTAAATTTATATCTACAAATCCAGATGTATCCATACCTAAAGAGAGAGGTTTTTTACCTGGTAATGGTGCTATTACGAGTGTGGTCAGTGTCTCTACTGGCATTCAGCCAGAGTTTATTGGTAAACCTGAACCAATTATAATGTCTAAGTCTTTAGATATACTTGGATTAGAAAAATCAGAAGTTGCAATGGTTGGTGATTTATATGACACAGACATTATGTCAGGTATTAACGTAGGTATTGATACGATACATGTTCAAACTGGTGTGAGTACGTATGAAGATATTCAATCTAAAGAAATACCGCCTACGTATTCATTTAAAGATTTAAATGTAGCTATTGCAGAATTAGAAAAATAAAATATCATCTATCTGTTTTTGAAATTAATAGAGGTGTGCATATGAATAAAATACTCGTAACACGTCAAATTCCACAACACTACGTAGAGCAACTTAAAAAACTAGGACAACTTGTCATGTGGGAACACGATTTAACGCCTATGTCTAGAGAATCATTTCTTGCTAACGTTGAAGATGCAACAGCATGTGTGATCACATTGAGTGAGCATATTGATGAAGAAGTATTTCTCAGGGCACAACAACTTAAAGTGATTGCTAATATGGCAGTAGGTTTTGACAATATTGATATTTCATTAGCAAAGAAACATGGTGTAGTTGTTACCAATACACCTCACGTACTGACAGAGACAACTGCCGAACTAGGGTTTACATTGATGCTTACTGTAGCACGTAGAATCATTGAAGCGACATCATATATTCAAGAGGGTAAGTGGAAAAGTTGGGGACCCTACTTATTATCAGGAAAAGATGTATACGGTGCAACTGTTGGTATTTTTGGAATGGGTGATATAGGAAAAGCGTTTGCACGTCGCTTACAAGGGTTTGATGCACGGATAATATATCACAATCGCAAACGTGACTTAAATGCTGAAAGAGATTTAAATGCTACATATGTAACGTTTAAATCTTTACTTGAACAAAGTGATTTTATTATTTGCACAGCACCTTTAACCAAGGAAACTGAGAATCAATTTGATGCTCGAGCTTTTAATAAAATGAAAAATGATGCTGTCTTCATTAATATTGGAAGAGGTGCAATTGTAGATGAGGAAGCACTTTTAGAAGCATTAAAAAATCATGAGATACAAGCCTGTGGTTTAGATGTTATGCGTCAAGAACCTATTCAACCTAATCATCCAATACTGAAATTACCTAACGCTGTGGTGTTACCTCACATAGGAAGTGCATCCCAAGTCACTAGAAATCGAATGGTACAACTTTGTATAGATAATATTAAAGCAGTATTAAATAATGATGCACCAATAACCCCTGTAACCTCTTTACACTTTTAAAATTTATTCACGTTAGTCATATTCCATCAATCGAATGTGATAACGTGAATTTTTTTAATTTGATAAAACTAACAATTTTGTTATATCCACTGTAATTGTCTAATCATGGCTTTAGAATTAAAATAATGTTGTTCTTAAAAGTGAGAACCATTTCTAATTGAGTTGTTGACATATGATTTGAATATGTAAAATTTTAAATACAATTCTAAGCAAGACATAAAATTTGAATTGAATTATATTTGAAACATAGATATAATGAATTGTAAAATTAAAATATAAAATGTATATTGTATTGTTTGATGTCTATTAGCAATTATTAAGGTTCATAGTACATGATTTAATATAAGAACATTGAGAAGATTTACGATTAATAATAGTTAGAGTTTGAGAGGTGCTATTTAAAAATGAAAGGAAAAGAGCCTTCTAACAAATATTTTGATAAAATGAAGCCTTACTTAATCACTTTGTTATATTTAGCTATTTTTATAGCGCTATATTTAATTTATGGTAGTGGTGATACACAAAACAACTTCATTTATAATGAATTCTAATGAGGGAGAGTAGTTATGGCAGACTTAATTAATATTCTAAACCACTTCGTTCAGGAACAACCTGAAGCAGTTGCGGTTAGACATACAAATGATGAGCTAACATATAAACAACTTGATGAAGAATCAAGTAAGCTAGCACATCTATTACAAGATAGTAAAAAGCCAATGATTTTATATGGTCACATGTCACCTTACATGATTGTTGGTATGATTGGAGCGATTAAATCCGGTTGTGGATATGTTCCTATTGATACTTCTGTTCCCAAAGAACGTGTGAATATGATTATTGATAAAGTACAACCGGAAATCATTTTTAATACTTCAGATGAGACTTTAGAACAGACAAATGCACAAGTGCTTAAGGTTAGCGATATTCAGGATTCCCAATATCCAATTGTCTTTGATAGTCAAATGAAGCAAAACGATGTAGTATATACAATTTTTACCTCAGGATCTACAGGAGAACCTAAAGGTGTGCAAATTGAATATGCAAGTTTAAATGAATTCGCAGAATGGATGGTATCTTTAAACAAAACTGGTACTGGTAAAGAATGGTTAAATCAAGCGCCATTTTCTTTTGATTTATCAGTAATGGCAATCTATCCTTGTTTAACATCAGGTGGTACTTTAAATCTTGTTGATAAAGATATGATTAAAAAACCTAAACTATTGAACGAAATGTTAGTTCAAACACCAATGAATGTTTGGGTTTCTACACCTTCTTTTATAGAAATGTGTTTATTATTACCTAATTTAAATGAACAACAATATAGTAGTTTAAAGCAATTCTTTTTCTGTGGGGAAATCTTACCACATAAAACAGCTAAAGCCTTAGTTGAAAGATTTCCGAATTCAATGATTTATAACACATATGGACCGACTGAAGCTACTGTTGCAGTCACAAGTATACAAATCACAGAAGAAATTTTAAATCAATATAACCCTTTACCAGTTGGTGTGGCTAGACCTGGTACAAAATTATTTGCTACTGAAGAAGGAGAACTTGTCATTGAGGGGCAAAGCGTCAGTTTAGGTTATTTAAAGAATGAAGAAAAGACAACTGCAGTATTTAATTTTGAAGACGGTGTCAGAACATATCATACTGGGGATAAAGCTAAAATTGAAGATGGATTGTGGTTTATTCAAGGACGTATTGATTTTCAAATTAAATTAAATGGTTATCGTATGGAATTAGAGGAAATTGAAACACAATTACGCCAGTCAAAACATGTAAGAGAGGCTGTTGTTGTGCCGGTTTATAAAAATGGAAAGGTCATACATTTAATAGGAGCAGTAGTACCTACTGAACCTGTAGAAGATAATTTAGCAATGACAACTCATATTAAACACGAACTTAAATCACGCTTACCAGAATATATGATTCCTAGAAAGTTCGAATGGATGGAACAACTACCACTCACATCAAATGGTAAATTAGATCGTAAGAAAATTGCCGAGGTTGTAAACGGATGATACCTTATGGCACATTTACATTTTTCTTAATTGCATTTATCGTTCTTATACCTGTGATAATACTTGGATTCTTAGGTAAGCGAAGTTATATTTACAATGGTATAAGTACAGCAATCATGATTGTCATTATATTCGCATCAGATAAACATAATCTGTTAGGGCAAAAATATCTAAGTGCACAACTTTTTTGTTTTATTATTTATGTCATATGGCAGGTTGCCCTCATTATGTACTACTATCAATCACGACAAAAGAAGAATACTTTTACAAAATTTGTAACAATTATGGTGTTGTCTATTCTCCCTCTAGCAATTGTTAAAATATTACAGAGTTCATGGTTAGGTGGACATCAAATTCACTTCCATGAAAGTAAATTAATTGAATTTGTAGGATTTTTAGGTATCTCATACGTCACTTTCAAAAGTGTTCAATTAATTATGGAGATTCGTGATGGTTCTATTAAAGAAATCAAAGTAGGGAAATTGATACAATTCATTTCATTCTTCCCAACCATTTCATCTGGACCTATTGATAGATATAAACGTTTTGTGAAAGATGATAAGAAAGTACCTAGCGGTGCAGAGTACAGAGAACTTGTTGTCAAAGCAATTCATATGATTATGTTAGGGTTCTTATATAAATATATTATTGCGTATTTGATTCAGACTTACGCTGTTAATCCTTTACAACTTAACCTGCATGGATTTACTCATATGTGGCTATATATGTACGCTTATAGCTTATATTTATTCTTTGATTTTGCTGGATACAGTTTATTCGCGATTGCAGTGAGTTATTTATATGGTATTAAGACACCGCCTAACTTTAAACAACCGTTTAAAGCCAAAAATATTAAAGATTTCTGGAATAGATGGCATATGACTTTATCTTTCTGGTTTAGAGATTGTATCTATATGAGATCTTTATTCTACATGTCACGTAAGAAGTTATTAAAAAGTCAATTTGCAATGTCAAATGTAGCGTTCTTTTTAAACTTTTTCATAATGGGAGTATGGCATGGTCTTGAAGTATATTACATTGTATATGGATTATACCACGCAGCGTTATTCATAGGTTATGGTTATTATGAGCGTTGGCGTAAAAAGCATCCACCACGTTGGCAAAATGGTTTCACTACAGCTATAAGTATTATCATTACCTTCCATTTTGTAACTTTCGGATTCTTAATTTTCTCAGGCAAATTTATTTAATAAAGGAGTAATTAATTATGGAATTTAGAGAACAAGTATTAGATTTATTAGCAGAAGTAGCTGAAAACAACATTGTGAAGGAAAACCCAGATGTAGAAATCTTTGAAGAAGGTATTATTGATTCATTTCAAACTGTAGGTTTACTTTTAGAAATTCAAAATAAATTGGATATTGAAGTGTCAATTATGGACTTTGATAGAGATGAGTGGGCAACTCCTAATAAAATTGTAGAAGCTTTAGAAGAGTTACGATGAAACTGAAACCATTCTTACCCATTATAATCAGTGGCGTCATATTTATTATATTTTTATTTTTACCAGCAAGTTGGTTTACTGGTCTTGTGACAAATAAGACGTTAGCTGATAATAGAATTTCTTTAACTGATCAAGTTTTAAAAGGCACGCTCATTCAAAATAAATTATTCGAGTCAAATAAGTATTACCCGATTTATGGTTCAAGTGAACTGGAAAAGGATGATCCTTTTAATCCAGGTATAGCGCTAAATAAACAAAATGCTAGTAAAGAAACGTTCCTTATTGGTGCGGGAGGTTCGACAGATTTAATTAATGCAGTTGAACTTGCAGCGCAATACGACAATTTAAAAGGAAAGAAATTTACATTTATTATTTCTCCACAGTGGTTTACGAATCATGGATTAACAAATCAAAACTTTGATGCTCGTATGTCACAAAGTCAAATCAATCAGATGTTTAATCAAAAAGATATGCCAGCTAATTTGAAGAAACGGTATGCACAAAGATTGTTACAGTTTCCGCATGCACACAATAAGTCATACCTTAGAGAACAAGCAAAACATCCCAATGATGTCTCTGGAAACTACATTTCTTCATTTAAAGAAAATCAATTAACTAAGATTGAAGCTATTAAATCATTATTCTCATTCACTAAGCCACCTCTAGCAGAAGTAAAACCTGCAACAAGAGAAGATGCTTCATGGGATGAGATGAAACATAAAGCTGCCGATATAGGCAAAGCAAATACTCAATCTAATAAATATGATATAAGAGATCCATATTGGAAATTGATAAAACAAAACAAGCGTAAAATCAAAAGGGATTATGAGTTCAACATTAACTCACCCGAGTTCCAAGATTTAAAATTATTAGTGCAAACGCTACATGCTGCTGGAGCTGATGTACAATATGTTAGTATACCTTCAAATGGAAGATGGTATGATCATATAGGTATCAAAAAAGATAGACGTGAAGCTGTATATAAAAAGATTCACTCAACTGTAGTTGATAATGGTGGGAAAATTTATGATTTGACAAACAAGGACTATGAAAAGTACGTAATTAGTGATGCTGTTCATATTGGATGGAAAGGTTGGGTTTACGTCGACCAGCAAATTGCAAGACATATGGATGGTCATGCGCCTAAAAATCATGAAGTCGATTATTCTAAAAATAAACCACCGCACAAACATCACAACGATCGTCAAGATGATCAACATCAAGGCAACAAATAATATTATTAACCGAAATAAAATTAAGTGAGCTAGGTACAGAATTCGTTATTTCATCCCGTGTAACGAGATTTATAAAGGAAATACCTCGACGTAATGTATTTTTCGTTTACTTCTTTGATAGCCAGTATATAAAATGCTTAGGAACAATGTTTTGTATCCTAAGCATTTTATTGTTTTATTTAGCATCATAGAGTTAATATTAGTGCGCTATGACTTCATTTATTAATTTCTATCAAATTAAAAAACCTAGGACGTCACTATCTATCCTAGGTTAATAAATAATTATATAGGGATGTATTAGAATACTTGTTCTACTTCTATTACACCTGGAACTTCTTCATGAAGTGCACGCTCGATGCCAGCTTTTAAGGTAATTGTAGAACTAGGACATGTTCCGCAAGCGCCATGTAATTGTAGCTTAACAATACCATCTTCAACATCTACAAGCGTACAATCGCCACCATCTCGTAATAAGAATGGACGCAAACGTTCTATAACTTCTGCTACTTGATCAAACATTGTTGGATTCTCAGTAGGCATGTGACATGTCTCCTTTCAGAGCAATTATTTCATAATCATTATTATTACATTATAATAGATAAAGTAGTAAAAATCTATAAAACAAGATAGGGGATTTTAATGACTAAAATTAGTGTTGTCGTATATGGAGCAGAAGTCGTTTGTGCGAGTTGTGTAAATGCACCTACATCTATAGATACTTATCAATGGCTTCAAGCATTACTTTTAAGAAAGTTTCCTCAACATCATTTTGAATTTACATATATTGACATACGAAATGATACTGAAAATTTAACTGATCATGATATGCAATTTATAGAAAGAATTAATGAAGATGAATTGTTTTACCCATTAGTTACGATGAATGATGAATATGTAGCAGATGGTTACATACAATATAAACAAATAACCCGTTTTATTAAATCATATTTTACTATGTAAGATTAAAAGAGGGGGGCAATATTCATACTAACGATGTGCCTCAATTGACAGTGTCTGTGTTATTTTTTAGTGAAAATCTTCATTTTTAGGCTATATCTTTTATTGAGAAGAAGGACATTTCAATGCTGTCATATTAATTAAGAACCTAGGGAAATGTAAATGCCCTAGGTTCTTTATTTATTAACCATTATGATATTTATAGCGCCACAGAACACCTGATTTTAGAATAGAGGCTAATCGTCCGGTAACTGTTCGATCCATGATATAAGCAAAACCTTGTTTGTCACCTAAAGAGCCTAAAAAGCCCTGTACTTTAATTTCAGGCATTTTATCTGGAAGTGGTTCGTTATTCCATTGCTTCTTCAAAACCTCAGCAATCTGTTCGCCTTGTAGTTCTGCTAGTTGAGCACTGGGGGCATGTGGTAAATTAGCACAGTCACCTACGACATAGACATTTCTATAGGTTGGGACTTGATGGTACTGATTAATAATCACACGTCCAGAGGTACTCATATCAATAGGAAGATTACGCACAATTTCAACAGGTTGTATGCCTGCTGTCCAAACGACTAAATCAATATTTTCTGGTTTACCATTATTATAAATTTTTCCGGGTTCTACTCTGTCGATGACTGAATTAGGCACTACAGTAACATTGTGTTTAGAAAACCAATTAGATATGTATTTACTCAGTTTCTCAGGAAAATTCCTTAAAATTCGAGGCCCTCTATCATATAATAAAATTTCCAAGTCTGATCGACTTTCACGTAGTTCGCTCGCTAATTCAATGCCACTTAAACCTGCCCCAACGATACCTACACGTGCCCCTTTAGGTAACTCGCTAATTCTATGGTATGTTTCACGCGATTTAGATAATGTTTGAATGCTATGTGTATATGCTTCAGCACCAGGGACATTATGATATTTATCCTCACACCCTAGACCAATGATAAGTTCGTCGTAATCTATTTTTGAATTTCCAACTGTTATCATTTGTTCGTCTAAATCTATATCACTGATTTCCCCATAAACCGTATTAATTTGACTGCTATCTGGAAATTGGATTCGCACCTCTTTGTCAGATTTAGTTCCTGCTGCAAGTGCATAAAATTCAGGTTTTAAACCGTGGAATGGCATGCGGTCGATTAAAGTTAAGTGATATCCCTCAGGAATTGAATGAGGTAAAATGCGCGACATAATTCGCATATTACCATAGCCCCCGCCTAGTAATACTAAGTTTTTCATTGATTAATACCCCTTTGTTATAATTGTTTTATTGAAACCCTTTTCAAAAATCACTAGAATACTCTAAATGAAGATGATTCCTAGTCCCTGATAGTTATAATACTTGTATGCATGACTATTATATCTATTTTTCAAAATGACTACAAACAAATGTAGAATGCAATTTAATTATTATGAAATTTAAAAAGATAAACAAAATTAAAATCGTCATACCGACTGATAGTCAGGACATTGAATACTTTGTTATAATGTTTAAACTAATAAAGATAAGAAGGTGACTTATGTTTCCGTTAGTGGAGTTCTGTATTTCAAATATGGCCAAAGGTAGTGATGTTGTATTTGAAAAATTAGAAAATGATCCTAACATAGATGTCCTTGAATACGGTTGTCTACAAAATTGTGGTCTATGCGCAAGTAGCTTGTATGCCCTTGTAGATGGTGATATTGTTGAAGGTAACACACCAGACGATTTATTAAAAAACATATATCAACATATCGAAGATAATGATATAACGAATTTGTTATAGAGATTAAAAAATTATGGGAGGTTTTTTATATGCCAACAGTCATTTTAACTGAAGCGGCAGCATTTGAAGTTAGAGACATGTTAAAAAATAACGACATGTCTGATGGTTATTTAAAAATTAAAGTAAATGGTGGAGGATGCACAGGATTAACTTATGGTATGTCAGCCGAAGCAGAACCTGGTGAAAATGATGAAATTCTCGAATACTATGGTTTGAAAGTTCTAGTAGACCGAAATGATGCTCCTGTATTAAATGGAACAACAATTGATTTTAAACAGTCACTTATGGGTGGAGGATTTCAAATAAACAATCCTAATGCTATTGCCTCATGTGGTTGTGGAAGTTCATTTAAAACAGCTAAAGTCGCTGGAAATCCAGAGCAATGTTAATTTCATATTGCCATCCGAAATTAAATTAAACTTTTCACAAACTATCCCTATTGTAGCTTGAAAATATAGGGTAAAAGCTATAGAATTAAAATTAGATTAAAAGTGTCTTTTATGTGAACAACTGAAGAGCAAAACCCAAAAAAGACTTGAAAATTTTAAATGTTGACTAAGACTATAAAGAAAGAGACAATTTGGCTTGTCATATGTTTATAGCCTTTATCTACATTGTTGGTTGGTTAAAATATTATGAAAGCTTAGGTGAATTAGAGATGGCTCAAGATCGTAAGAAAGTGCTCGTATTAGGTGCAGGTTATGCTGGTTTACAAACTGTAACTAAATTACAAAAAGAACTTTCTGCTGATGCAGCGGAAATTACTTTAATTAATAAGAATGAATATCATTATGAATCAACTTGGTTGCATGAAGCTTCTGCCGGTACGATTAATTATGAAGATTTATTGTATCCTGTTGAGAAAACTGTCAACAAAAATAAAGTGAATTTTGTTGTTGCTGAGGTAACAAAAATTGATCGTAATGCTAAACGTGTAGAAACTGATAAGGGTGTTTATGACTTTGATATCTTAGTTGTTGCACTAGGTTTTGTTAGCGAAACATTTGGTATTGATGGTATGAAAGAACATGCTTTCCAAATTGAGAACGTTTTAACTTCTCGTAAGTTGTCTCGTCACATTGAAGATAAGTTCGCAAATTATGCTGCTTCTAAAGAAAAAGATGATAAAGATTTATCTATTTTAGTTGGGGGAGCTGGATTTACAGGAATTGAATTTCTAGGTGAATTAACTGATAGAATTCCTGAATTATGCAGTAAATATGGTGTTGATCAAAGTAAAGTGAAGTTAACATGTGTTGAAGCAGCACCTAAAATGTTACCGATGTTCTCAGACGACTTAGTTAGTTATGCAGTAAAATATTTAGAAGACCGTGGAGTAGAATTCAAAATTGCAACACCTATTGTCGCTTGTAATGAAAAAGGTTTCGTTGTTGAAGTCAATGGAGAAAAACAACAATTAGAAGCCGGAACTTCTGTATGGACTGCTGGAGTGCGTGGAAGTCATTTAATGGAAGAATCATTTGAAGGTGTTAAACGTGGACGTATTATCAATAAACAAGATTTAACAATTGAAGGTCATAATGACATCTTTGTTATAGGAGATTGTTCAGCGTTTATTCCAGCTGGTGAAGAGCGTCCATTACCAACAACAGCTCAAATTGCTATGCAACAAGGTGAGCATACTGCTAGCAACATTAAACGTTTATTAAATGGTGAATCAACACAAGATTTCCAATATGTTAACCGTGGAACTGTATGTTCATTAGGTGCTAATGATGGTGTTGGAATTGTATATGGTAGAGATATCGCTGGTAAAAAAGCAGCATTCTTGAAGAAAGTTATTGATACTCGTGCGATTTACAAACTTGGTGGCATAGGATTAGCCTTTAAAAAAGGAAAATTTTAATCAAGTAATAGATATAAAAAAACAATAAAAAGGTACGAGACATAATTTGTTGTCTCCCTTAGCAAAGATGACTAGAGTTAAAATATGTAAACAACTCAAATTAATTTTGTCATCGATTGTTTATATTTTAATAATACCTGGGACAAAATGATTGTCCCAGGTTATTTTTTATCAGAAAAATATGATGAAGAAGAATTTCACACTTAATTAAACAAAAGTGGTTTTTATTTAGAGTTAGAGTAAAAAGTGGTTTTGTTTAATATTGGGGTGTTCATAACTTATAATTATTGTTATACAGAATGAGGAACGGAGGATCTATATGCAATTTTTTATTAATCAAGATACGCCAACATCAATTGAAACGATTGTGGTGGGTGTGCCAGATCACCTCAACCAATTAGGTGAGATAAAATATCATAAGACGTTAATTAAAGAACGATTAGAAACATTAAAACAATATCATGTCATCAATAGCTCAATCGGCAAAATATCATCAACGCTTATCTACATTGATGAAAAGCCTAAAAGATTATTAACTGTAGGACTAGGAAACTTAAAAATCTTATCATATCAACGTTTATTAAAAGTTTGGGGTCAGTTGTTTCAATATTTAAAAGACGTTCATGTCACGGATTGTGAATTATTGTTAGATACTTTCAAATCTAAACATGGTAACATTGTTGAAATTTGTCAAACTTTAGGTTTACAAAGTGCACAATCTATCTTTGAATTTGACCATTATAAATCGGATAAAAAGCCTCCATATCAAGGTAGAGTCTATATACAAACGACAGAGCATAATATAGAAACGAAGATTAACGAAGGCCAACAATTGGGTGAATCTATAAATTATGCTCGTGAACTAAGTCAAATGCCTCCGAATATTTTAACACCCCAATATTTTGCCGAAGAAATAAAAAAACATTTCGAAGGGAGTTCCGTTAGTGTAGATATCAAAGATCACCGACAAATTATAGATGAAGGATTTGGATTAATACATGCAGTAGGTAAAGGTTCTAATCATGGTCCGAGATTAATTACGGTATCATACTATGGTGCAGAAGCTGATGAACCACCTATTTCATTAGTGGGTAAGGGTATTACATATGATTCCGGTGGATATAGTATTAAGTCTAAGATAGGTATGCAAACTATGAAATATGATATGTGCGGTGCGGCCAATGTTATTGGTATGATTGATGTGATCTCTAAGCAAAACCTACCTGTAAATATTGTAGGAATAATCGCTTCAGCTGAAAATATGATTGGTGAATCTTCCATGAAACCAGATGATGTATTTACTGCGCTTAATGGGGAAACAGTAGAAATGTTGAATAGTGATGCTGAAGGTAGAATGGTTTTAGGTGACGCAGTATTCTATGCAACACAATTTAAACCACAACTAATTCTTGATTTTGCTACATTAACGGGTGCAGCGATTGTAGCTTTAGGTGATGACAAGGCGGCTGCTTTCCAATCTCATGCTGAAAATGAACTTAAAAACTTATTAACAGTTGCACGTCATGTAGACGAAAAAGTATTCGAATTACCTATTACAGAGACTGAAAGACATTTAATTAAACAATCAGATGTAGCAGATTTAGTCAATCATACGAACGGTCAAGGAAAAGCATTGTTTGCAGCAGCATTTATTTCGCATTTTAGTGGTGACATCCCACACATTCACTTTGATATCGCGGGCCCTGCAACAACTAAAAGTGCTACATATAAAGGGCCAAAGGGTCCGACAGGTTACATGATACCTACAGTTGTAGAGTGGTTACAACAAAAATATAAATAAAGTTATACAGACTCAACTTATTACATTTTTAAGTGTTATATTTCAGTTATTGAAAATAAGCAACTAAATATAACTAAATGTATATAATAGTTGAGTCTTTTTTAACATTGACATTAAATATATGTCTTGCTAGTATGTATTTTATAAATACTTTAGTTCGATAGAGTGATAAAGGGTGGGGCAGAATGATAAATGCTGTTGTAATCGCAGTCATATTAATGATTATACTATGTTTATGTCGATTAAATGTGGTCATTAGCTTATTTATTAGTGCACTTGTCGGTGGATTAATATCAGGTATGAATTTAGAAAAAGTAATTAATGTTTTTGGAAAAAATATAGTAGATGGCGCAGAAGTCGCATTAAGTTATGCGTTACTTGGTGGTTTTGCTGCCTTGATTTCCTATAGTGGTATAACTGATTATCTAGTCGGTAAAATTATTGCAAGTATTCATGCTGAGAATAGTAGACTTTCCCGAGTTAAGGTTAAAATAATTATTATCATTGCATTGTTAGCAATGAGTATCATGAGTCAAAACTTAATTCCTGTACATATTGCCTTTATTCCAATTGTAATACCTCCACTTGTGAGTTTGTTTAACGATTTAAGAATTGATCGCAGACTTATTGCATTAGTAATAGGATTTGGTTTGTGTTTTCCATACGTGCTATTACCTTATGGTTTCGGTCAAATTTTCCATCAAATCATTCAAAGTGGTTTTCAAAAAGCAAACCATCCAATTGAGATGAATATGATATGGAAATCAATGTTAATACCTTCAATGGGATATGTTGTGGGTCTCATACTTGGATTTATTGTTTATAGAAAGCCACGCGTTTATGAACAACGTAATGTAAATGATCGAGAAAAAATTACTGAACTCAAACCTTATGTGCTAATTGTTACTGTCATTGCCATACTAGCTACGTTTTTAGTACAGACATTTACAGATTCTATGATTTTTGGTGCGTTAGCTGGGGTACTTATTTTCTTTGTTTCAAGAGCATATCGTTGGTATGAACTCGATGAACAGTTTGTAGATGGAGTCAAATTAATGGCTTATATTGGTGTAGTGATACTAACAGCTAACGGGTTTGCTGGCGTGATGAATGCAACAGGTGATATAGATAGCTTGGTCAAGAGTTTAACAGGATTAACTGGAGATCATAAATTGATTAGTATTATCGTCATGTACCTCATTGGACTTATTGTAACATTAGGTATTGGTTCCTCTTTTGCGACTATACCTATTATCGCTTCATTATTTATTCCTTTTGGAGCATCAATTGGTTTAGACACAATGGCTCTCATTGCTTTAATTGGTACAGCAAGTGCTTTAGGTGATTCAGGTTCTCCAGCAAGTGATTCTACTCTTGGACCGACAGCCGGTTTGAATATTGATGGACAACATGATCATATTCGTGATACATGCATCCCGAATTTCTTGTTTTATAATGTTCCCCTTATGATTTTTGGTACGATAGCAGCTATGGTACTATAACTACTGAAATGAGGTGTGAACTATGACCAATCTTTTAGAAACATTTGAAATGAAGATTGAACAAAAAGAAGATGGTAAAGTAGTAGTGTCTATGCCTGTGACAGATAAAGTAAAGCAACCCTTTGGCTATTTACATGGTGGTGCAAGTTTAGCTTTAGGTGAAACAGCATGTTCGATAGGTGCTGCTCATTTGATTGATACGCAGCAATTCATTCCACTAGGTTTAGAAATGAATGCAAATCATATTCGCTCAACTCGACAAGGACATGTGAGAGCATTTGCTTCTTTAATACATCAAGGAAAAACAACACAAGTTTGGAATATTGATATCAAAGATGACCATGACCAATTAATCAGTGTCATGCGTGGGACGATTGCTATTAAACCTATTCAATAATGTAACAGAACACCCCGATAAGATTGTGTAGAATTCACAATCTTATCGGGGTGTTTGTTTAAGAGATTTTCTTATTTAAACGTTTATATGCTTTACTTATGCGTTCAGCGCTTTCTTTACCGCCCATTATATTTCTTGCAAAAGGACCTAGTTCTAAATCTGCGAGTCCACCAGCTACGAATAATTGATTTAACCATTCTAGTTCGTTTGACAAAGAAGGATAACCTGATTGATTAAGTGGTGCTTGTTCGTTTTGAATAAGATTTTTTATGAGTGGTTGTGTTAACAATTGATTATAAAATCCAGTAGCTAACAAAATATGCTTATATTCAAAATATTTTCCAGCGGAGATAATATAGGATTCAGTTACATCATCAATTTGACTCGTATGTATGACGAGTCGACCACTTTGCACATATTTCTTTAACCTTAAAAATAATTCCATAGGCATTGAACCACTATGACGTTCGTCTTCAATTAACTTCATTCTTGCATCTGATGAGGATATAGATGCAAGATAGTTCAATTTCTTAGGTCCTAACCAACCAGGGTCAGCATCAAAATTATGTATCTCAATATCTTTATTCATCCATAAATGAACAAGTTGGTGATTGTGTTCATTTAATAATTTTAAAGTGAGGTGGGCAGCAGATATACCTGAACCAACAACATGTTGAGTATCTTTATCTAAAGAGGCATGATAATTATCAGCGAATATGTGTTTTACATTCGCTTTATTTCTGAAAATTTCAGGTATGAATGGCGTTTGCGTATAGCCATTTGCTATCACAACACAATCGGTAATCATTTTATCGCCAGTTGATAGTTTTATACACCATTTACCTCTTGATTTATTAATAGCTTCGACTTTACCTTGTATATGACAATCATTAAGTTTAAATTGATGTATCAAATCATGAACATGATGCATAAACATATCTCTTTGAGGACGTTTATACGGGCCGTAATAAGCTGAAGTATACTGATGATATCTAGCATATTGTTTGAGATGAAAAGGTTTAGGATGAATATGATGAACGAAAGGCGATCTTAAGTATGGCATACTAATACGTTGTGTATAAATATTAAATCGCTCACATAATGAGGAGTAAGGATCTATGATAGTAAGCGCCTCATTTTTTAGTCCTTCATTTTTTTATTTAAGTGCAATGGTGGTTCCTTGTAAGCCACCACCAATAATTGTCCAGTGCATTGAATCGCCCCTCTGCTTTTAAAACGTAATTATTACGATTTAAATAATACCACAATTTGCAAAGAGTTACAAAGTGTCATTTTTATTTAAAGAGGAGCAAAACAATTTTAATGTTAAATTTGATGTAACGGGAAGGAAAATTAAGAAATTTAAGGCATATTAAGGTTTCAACTCAGTAGTAGGTTACAATAAAATAAAATACCTGGAACATTAGTTCATGTCCCAGGTATTAATCATATTATCGATTTTAAAAAATTATTAAATTATTGAATTTAATTTTGGTATAAAACTCTTAAAGTATGAATTATAGTTTTGTATGCTTCATATCCTCTTTAATTTCATCAATTTTAGTATCTTTGGTATATGGTGTTTTAATGTTGTAGGCAGCTTTCATGATTAAATGACTTGAAAGAGGGCCAGTAATAAATACGAAAATAATTCCGATAATTAATTGCATATTTACATATCCTTCAGTGCCAATAAAGTATAAAAATGCTCCAAATAGTAAAAACATCGCACCCAACGTGGCTGCTTTACCAGCTGCATGTGCTCTTGAGTAAACATCCCTTAATCGAATGAGACCCGTTGCAGCAAAGGCACTAATCAAAGCTCCAAGAACAACAAATATGATAGAGACACTAGTGACGATCGTTGCTATCATGCTTGATCACCTTACCTTCATCCATAAATTTAGAAAAGACTGCAGTTCCTAGAAAAGCAAGAATACCGACCATTAAAATAACGACGAGCATGTATTTAATATTCAGTAAAATACTAAATAGCGCTATCACGGCCATTAACTGTAAACCAATTGCATCAAGTGCGACGACACGGTCTGCTAGAGAGGGTCCTAAAATAACACGTATTAACATTGCTAACATTGATAAGACAACAATAATTAAGGCTGTAATAATAAATATTTTAAAAGGCATTATTTCTCGCCTACCTTTCTAACGACCTTCTCTAATGAAGATTTGATATTTTGAATCTCTTCTTCCTTTGTACTGAAATCAATTGAGTGGATATAAATCTTTTTACGGTCATCACTAATACCTAAAACGACTGTGCCAGGTGTTAACGTAATCAAGTTGGAAAGTAAAACAAGTTGCCAGTCACGTTCTAATTCCGTCTCGTACACAAAGAATCCGGGTTTATTCTCAATTCGTGGTTTGAGAATAATTTTTAGTACACCAAAGTTTGCTTTTATTAACTCAGTTAAAAATGTAATGATAAGCATTATAATTCTATATATTCTCACTAAATAAAACTGACCAGGCAAGACACGGTGCAGGAGATAAACTAGAAACAAACCTAGTATAAAACCTAATACAAAGTTATTTAAGGTATAGCTATTTGTTACAAGTAACCATATGACAGAAACAAGTAAATTAATTACAAACTGTATAGCCAAACTATTTACCTCCTAACACACTATGAATATATTGACTTGGATCGACAAACGTTTCAGCGCCATCTTTGATGATTGGGAATAACGTGTCTGCAGATAATCCAAAGATTACAGTAATAACTGTAGATGCAACAGCGATAGTTGTTAGATATTTAACATTTACCTTTTTAGATAAAGTATATCCTTCAACTTCACCGAAAAATCCTTTTAAGAAAATACGTATGACTGAATATAACACGATTAAACTTGATAAAAGTACAATGATACCACTTAGATAAAATCCTTTTTCAAAGGTCGCTCGAACAATATAGAATTTACCGTAGAAACCACTAAAAGGTGGTATACCCGCTAAGCTTAGCGCTGCAATAAAGAATGTCCAACCTAGAATAGGATACCCTTTTATCAAGCCACCAAAATGACGTAAGTCAGTCGTTTTAGTGATTTTGTACATGACGCCAATGAGTAAGAACAATGAAGCTTTAACTAACATATCATGTAGTGTGTAATATATTGCACCAGTCATGCCTGATTCGTTCATCATAGCAATACCAACTAATATGACACCTACTGCAATCATAATATTGTAAAGGATGATTTTCTTCGTATCATAGTAAGCTATCGCACCTATACATCCAAAAATAATTGTAAGTAATGCTAAGAAAAGGATGACATAATGAGAAAAGCTTACTGTATTATTAAAGAATAAACTTAGAGTTCTCGCAATTGCGTATACACCCACTTTAGTCAATAGTGCACCAAAGAACGTGATGATCGCTACTGGAGGGGCATAATAAGCACCAGGTAGCCATACGTACATAGGAAAAACGCCTGCTTTAGTGGCAAAGACAAAGATAAATAAAATAAAAACAATATTGACTAAGCCACTGTCATGTACAGAAAGTTGTGACAATCTTTCACTAATATGAGCGAGATTTAAAGTTCCTACAACTGAATATAAAACTGCAACACCCATGACAAAGAAAGACGATGAAACAACATTGACTAAAATATACTTAATTGTTTCTTGTAATTGTATTTTAGTAGTACCAATAACGAGTAAACAATATGAAGACATTAAAAAGACTTCAAAGAACACAAACAAGTTGAAAATATCTCCTGTTGTAAATGAGCCAATAATACCAATCAACATAAACATGATAGAGAAATAATAATAATGACGTTCTCTATCTAAACCGATAGAACGATATGAGTATAAAATGACTAATATGGTAATAATAATACTTGTGATGATGAGTAGAGCGCTAAAAATATCGACTACAAATACAATGCTGTATGGGGCTTTCCAAGAGCCCAGTTCAACCTTGATTGGTCCATCTCGTAGCACATTCTTTAAGTTAATCAATGCAATGACCAATGTTAGCAATGTACCGACAAGTGCAACATATCTTTTTATTATTGGGCGCTTTCCAATAAATATGAGTAAAATTGCAGTTAGGATAGGTATGACTAAAGTTAAAACAAGCAAGTTACTCTCTATCATCTTCTGGCGCTCCTTTCATTAGCTCAACGTTATCAGTGCCTAGTTCTTTATATGTTCTAAATGCAAGAACTAAAAAGAAAGCTGTTGTAGCAAAGGCGATAACGATAGCTGTTAAAATCAATGCTTGGGGGATAGGGTCAACATAGCTTGATGTTCCTTTTTCAAATATTGGAACAGTTCCGTGCTTTAAACCTCCCATAGTAATTAAAAATAAATTTGCAGCATGAGTTAGTAGTGTAGTCCCCATAATGATACGTATCAAACTTTTAGACAAAACGAGATAGACACTTATAGATGTGAGAATACCACTAACAAAGATCATGATAATTTCCACTATTCGTTCTCTCCAATCGAAATAATTATAGTCATAATAGTTCCTACAACTGCACATAAAACACCGAAATCAAAAAACATCGCTGTCGTCATGTGCATAGGTTCAAGTAAAGGCAAAGGGATGTCAAAAGTGACATGTGTAAAAAAGTTTTTAGACATGAACCAACTTGTTAATGGTGTACCCACGCAAAATAATAAACCAATACCAATTAAGATTTTAAAATCTAAAGGAAAAATCTTTCGCATCGTTTTTACATCATATGCAATTGTAATAACTAATAATGCACTAGCGAAAAGCAAACCACCAACGAAACCGCCACCAGGTGTATAATGTCCAGCTAAAAATAATGAAAAGCCAAACACAATGACCATGAAGAAAATAATCACGGCAGCGTATTGAAAGATAAGGTTATTTTGTTGTCTATTCATGGTCATTCACCTCACTTGATTGATTTTTCTGTTTTAATCGTAATTTAATCATTGTATATACGCCTAAACCTGCAATACCTAGTACAGATGACTCGAATAAAGTATCCATACCACGGAAATCTACGAGGATGACATTTACCATATTTTTACCATGTGCTAAATCAAAAACATGTTCTTGATAGAATTTAGTAATAGAGTCAAAGTGTCTATTACCATAGCCAATTAATCCTAAAATAATCACTGATAATCCCACTCCAATTGAAATCACAGCATTTGTCAGTTTAAAGGTTGGTTTTTCATTGTAGCGATTTAAATTAGGTAGGTGATAAAAGCATAGTAAGAATAATGCTGTAGAAATAGATTCCACTACAAATTGTGTTAATGCTAAGTCGGGCGCTTTAAAGAAAATAAATAATACTGATATAGCGTAACCCACAGCGCTTAACATGATAATGCTAAACAAACGTGATTTTGCAAATATAATGAAAGTTGAAGCAATCAGTAAAAACAATACTGTTGCACCTTCAAATACGCGTAAATGACTCACGTTTTTAAAGTCAATACTGAAGGGTACACTGATGACTGTAACAAAAGTTAAAGCAATGAGAATACCTAAGATAATCACCAAATTATTTCTAGAAAAACCTGTAACATAACTATTTGTTATATTTTCGGAATATCCTGGAATACGTTGGCCTGAAGTGTCATACCAATGATTCAACGTTAACTGATATGGATGTGCTTGTAATAAACGAACCCAATAACTAAATGAAATTAATAATAAAATACCAATAATATAAATACCTATTGTTGATAGGAATGCTGGAGTTATACCATGGAATAAATGGAACTCAGCAGTTATATTTGATGTTTGACTAACTGCTACAGATGCCGGCTCTATAATAGATTGCGTTAATATACTTGGGAATAAACCGAATACTATAACTAGTGATGTTAAAATGATAGGTGAAATAAGCATTAAAATTGAAGATTCATGCGCTTGTTTTGGCAGAGCTTCAGGTTTATAAGAACCAAAGAATATATGCAATATAAATTTAATTGAATATACAAATGTGAAAATACTACCAATAATGGCAATGATTGGTAAAAGAATACCTAAAGTATTTAAACTCATTAAATTTAAATGTGTAACATTAATCATTGACTCTAAGAATTTCTCTTTTGATAAAAAGCCGTTAAAAGGCGGCACACCAGCCATACTTAATGTTGTAATAACTGTAAGCGTGAATGAGATAGGCATGATTGTAAGTAAACCGCCCAACTTTTTAACATCACGTGTACCAGTTGAATGATCAATACCACCTGTAATCATAAATAGTGCACCTTTAAACGTGGCATGATTAATTAAATGAAATATGGCAGCAACAAATCCAGCAACATAAAGTTGACTATTAGCGCCTTGATAATGATAACTTACAGCACCAATACCAAGCATAGACATAATCATCCCTAGTTGAGACACAGTTGAGAAAGCTAAAATACCTTTTAAGTCATGTTGTTTTGTTGCATTGAGTGATGCCCAAAATAGGGTGATTAAACCAACAAGTGTAATTGTCCATACCCAACCTTCGGATATTGCAAAAATAGGTGTGATTCTTGCGATTAGATATAGTCCTGCTTTTACCATCGTTGCAGAATGAAGGTATGCACTCACTGGCGTAGGCGCCTCCATAGCATCTGGTAACCAAATATAAAAAGGCACTTGTGCAGATTTTGTAAATGCACCAATCATAAAAAGTATCATTACTAAGATAAAGAAAGGACTATTTTGAATGTCACTTGCTTTTGAAATCATAGCCTGAATACTAAAAGTATCAGTAGCTAGGGAAAGTAAAATGATACCACCTAGCATGCTCAAGCCACCTAATACGGTAATGATTAAAGATTTTTGAGCACCATAAATTGAAGCTTTTTTCTCTCTCCAGAAAGAGATTAATAAAAAGCTAGAGAAAGAAGTTAACTCCCAAAATAAATATAAAATAATAAAATTATCAGAGAGTACAACTCCTAACATTGCACCCATAAATAGTAATAAATAACAGTAAAAATTCCCGAGTTGTTCTGATTTGCTTAAATATCCGATAGAATATAAAACCACTAGACTTCCTATTCCAGTGATAAGCAAACTGAATAATAATCCGAGACCATCCACATATAAATTAAAATTCATTCCAATATGTGGCATCCAATTTAAGTTTTTCATTACGTTATTACCTGACATCGTCATTGAAATCAATGATATGAAATATATAAATAAGACAATAGGAACAGGTAATACAAACCATCCTAAATGTATACGTTTAACGAACCGGTATAGGAATGGAATAATGAGTGCAAATATTAACGGTAATAGTACCGCAATATGTAACAAACTCACTATGTTTTCCTCCTTTAAAATTTATTTACGACACATATTATACATCATTGCGCTTCTTCTGAAAAACCATGTAACTGCTTGAAACTCTTGATTTAAAGACTCTTTTAAATAAGAAGAAACACGTCAAAATTTGTTCGAAAATTTTAACTATATGAATAATTATTTCGCTCTATTACTAAAAATTTAATATGGATTAGTCGAAGTGTCTTTTATATTGAATAGCGTAATCTTCTTTTAAACGATTTAAATTATTTAAAGACAATCGAGAATACTCTGTCTTCTCTTTTTTTAGTTGATTCTCAAGATGTGTAATAGCATGTTGAAGTGAGTCTTCATAAGGCATGGCCTCGACATTAAACTCACGAAGTTGAGAAGGTGTAGCGTAACGTTTCTCAAAATGGCTTAAAGCTTTACGTTCATGAAAAAAGACGCCTTCTGTTTCATTGGGATGGTGTAAATCACCTTGTTTGGGATGTTTAATTACTTGTTCAATTTGTACGAGTATTTGATTTCCAGTTTCCTCTTTGACACTTACACCATAAACACCAGTCTTGTGAGAAAATCGATATAACATCCTATATTACTTCCTTTCATATATGTTAATATATGTTTATATCATAACACGAATGGAGAATTGAAATGACGAACTATCCTCAGTTAAATAAAGAGATTCAAGATAACGAAATTAAAGTAGTTATGCATACAAATAAAGGTGACATGACATTTAAATTATTTCCCGACATTGCTCCAAAGACAGTTGAAAACTTTGTGACACATTCAAAAAATGGATACTACGATGGTGTAACGTTCCACCGTGTTATCAATGATTTTATGGTACAAGGCGGGGACCCAACTGCAACTGGTATGGGCGGAGAAAGTATTTATGGTAGTGCTTTTGAAGATGAATTTTCTCTAGAAGCTTTTAACCTTTACGGTGCATTATCAATGGCTAATGCAGGTCCTAATACAAATGGATCTCAATTCTTTATTGTCCAAATGAAGGAAGTGCCTGAAAATATGTTAAGTCAATTAGCAGATGGTGGATGGCCTCAACCTATTGTAGAAGCATATGGTGAAAAAGGTGGTACGCCTTGGTTAGATCAAAAACATACAGTATTTGGTCAACTTATTGAGGGTGAATCAACTTTAGAAGATATTGCAAATACTAAAGTTGGTGCTCAAGACAAACCTGTTTATGATGTAGTCATTGAATCGATAGATGTAGAAGAATAATTTAATCTTTAATTGCAACTATAAGTTTTGTTGTATTGTATAAAGTATATGAAGTCAGTATTTATTTTCAGAGATAAAATCAAATCAACAATTTATAACCTGAGGCAAATTTTGTCTCAGGTATTTTAATATAATGATAATTTTAATCCAATAGTTTATAGATTCATTTGCAAAACAATACAATAAGGAACCAGTTTTTAAAATTTAATGAATTTTATTATGGTTATAGTTAGTCGAGATATTTGATTTATGCTATGATATGAGTGTTAAGAAAATCGAAATAAGGGGTTATCAAGTTGAATCATCACTACAAAGTAGGTCAACATATCAAGGTACGTGTGACTGGTATTCAACCGTATGGCGCATTTGTTGAGACCCCTGACCATACTGAAGGGCTTATCCATATCTCAGAAATTATGGATGATTATGTCCATAATTTAAAGAAATTTCTATCTGAAGGACAGGTTGTTAAAGCAAAAATATTATCAATTGATGATGAAGGTAAATTAAATTTGTCCTTAAAAGATAATGATTACTTTAAAAATTATGAGCGTAAAAAAGAAAAACAGTCTGTCTTAGATGAAATTAGAGAAACAGAAAAGTATGGGTTTCAAACACTTAAAGAACGCTTACCGGTCTGGATCAAACAGTCAAAACGTGCAATTCACAATGACTAAACGACTGTCAATTCGTGCCAACATGTGATGTTGTGATATATGCAATCAATCACATGATAACGACAATCTTTAAACAACAATGTGTTGTTAGGATTGTCTTTTTTTATTAATTAAAGTTAATAATTATTTTGGATAAACAATGATCTCAATAAGGGAAAATAAAAAATTTTAGATAGTTATTATTTATTTGTTGAATGTAATTAACTATGCTTAGCATTTTTATAATTGGAGAATAAATAATTTGTAAGCAAATAATTAGAATAGTATGTAACTAGCATGCTATAGTCATAACATCATTAAACAAGGAGAGTATTAAAAATATGAATAATAAATATGAACCTTTATTTAAATCTTTAACACTACCTAATGGTGTTGAAGTAAGAAATCGTTTTGTTTTAGCTCCTCTTACACATACTTCATCAAATGATGATGGAACAATTTCAGATATAGAATTACCTTACATTGAGAAACGTTCTAAAGATGTTGGGATTGCAATTAATGCAGCAAGTAATGTTAATGATGTAGGCAAAGCATTTCCTGGTCAACCTTCTGTTGCACATGACTCAGATATCGAAGGGTTAAAAGAACTTGCTCAAGTTATGAAGAAAAATGGTGCGAAAGCAATAGTCCAAATTCATCATGGAGGTGCTCAAGCTTTACCAGAGTTAACACCTGATGGAGATGTTGTTGCACCAAGTGCCATTTCTCTTAAAAGTTTTGGTCAGCAAAAAGAACATGATGCTCGTGAGATGACTGCTGAAGAAATTGAACAAACTATTAGAGACTTTGGTGAAGCAACTAGAAGAGCAATTGAAGCAGGTTTTGATGGCGTTGAAATTCATGGCGCAAACCATTATCTTATTCACCAATTTGTTTCTCCTTACTATAATAGAAGAAATGATGTTTGGGCTGATAACTATAAATTCCCTGTTGCTGTTATAGATGAAGTTGTTAAAGCTAAAAAAGCTCATGCATATGATGATTTTATTATTGGTTACAGATTGTCACCTGAAGAAGCGGAATCACCAGGTATTTCAATGGAGATAACTGAAGAATTAATTCACCAAATCGCAAATAAACCACTTGATTATATTCATGTGTCATTAATGGATGTTAACTCAGTTACGCGAGAAGGTAAATATAAAGGTGAAAATCGCTTGGAACTTATTCATCAATGGATAAATGGACGTATGCCGCTTATTGGTATAGGTTCTGTCTTTACAGCTGAAGATGCACTAAATGCTGTTGAAAACATTGGAGTTGAATTTGTTGCGTTAGGTCGTGAAATTCTACTTGATTATGATTTTGTTGCTAAAATTAAAGAAGGTCGAGAAGACGAAATTATAAATGCTTTTGATCCTAATCGTGAAGACCAACATTATCTAACACCAAATCTTTGGGAACAGTTTAATCAAGGATTCTATCCATTACCTCGAAAAGACAAATAATTGAATGGTATATCTAAATGTATCTATTCGAGGCTGGGACATAATTCCTAGCAAAATAGTCAGTAAATGAGTTTTCATAAATTCATTTACTGGCTTCTTTATTTACAATACTTCGTATTGTTGGCTCGCTTTCTTAGGGGACAGCTTCAGCTTGTCCTGCTCCCTCAAGAGTCTCGCCAAAATACTTTGTGTTTATATGTAATTTCACAATGAAATACTTAAAAAAATAAGGTCTTTCGTATAATTTAATAAATACCAATAAACAAA
>NZ_KV831306.1:0-78937 GCF_001837075.1 Staphylococcus sp. HMSC063F05 | reverse complement strand
TGAATTTATGAAAACTCATTTACTGGCTATTTTGATAGGAATTATGTCCCAGGCTCTTGTTTTTTGTTAACCATCGATAATTCAGTACAAACATATTATAATAAGCTTTTCAAAGCCGAAATCTTATTGGTAAGGTTGAACAAACAATTAAATACGTAACATATCATATTAACACTTTAGATTATTATGATGTAAGTTTGTATAGTGTTTGTTGAGCAAGTTGATTCGCTTCTTTATTTTGCTTTCGTGGAATCCATCTCACAAACATCAAATCAAAACTTTGCTCTAAGATTTCTATGTTTTCAAAATAAACTTTAAACTTAGCATTTTTAACTTTACCTTGCATCATACTATCTTCAATTAATTTTGAATCAGTATAAAGTAACGCGTTAGATACTTTTAATTCGCGTGCATGTTCCAAAGCGTGTAACATTGCTGCCCATTCTGCACTATGATTATCCATTTCACCTAAATCATGGGTAAATGTATATCTTTGTGAATTTTCTTTAATAATAATCGCACAAGCACTTCGGCCGGGATTTCCTTTAGTCGCAGCATCAAAATGTATTTTAGCCATTACTTTTACTCCTCTTCAGAATTGTCTACTCACTAAAATGTATCTATTTTATTGTATCAAACTAAAAAGACAAAACACTAAAAATTAAATCAAAAACAAACAGAACCTAAGATAACATATATACTTCAGGTTCTGCTAACAAATAGGGCATTGATGTCTAAATTTAGCCCTTATATTAAGATTTATTTAACTTTGGTCGTAGGTCCTATCATTGAGAATTTCGCTCGAAAATTCTACGGACAAACCAAATTGAATTTCGAAGCTAGTTCAGCACATGGAACTCTTATTCGCTTTTGTATATCTATATTTCTGATACAATAAATATCAATACCCATTATCTAGTTGTTCTATCTTTCCTTTTCGATATAGTGACTTAGCGATATATCCAAATGGTACATTAAAAATAGTTGACACTAGTTTTAACAAGTAAGTGGTAATAAATATTTCAAAAACAGCAGTACCAGGCATAGTACCAATAAAAGCAATTGAAACAAATAAACCGGTATCAATGATAGAACTTAAAATGGTACTACCATATGCTCTAATAAAAAAGGTCTTATCAGAGCTAAATATCTTTTTAATCATACTGAATATAAATACATCAATATGTTGGCCTATGATATAAGCAATAATGGAACCTATAGCAATTCTAGGAACTAAATCAAAAATCATTTTTAATGAGTTTTGCGCATTGTCTACTGGAGCAGGAATAAAATGCAATGACATTTGCATGACTATAATCATTACTAAGGTAGAAGAGAAACCAAGCCACACCGCTCTTTTAGCAACTTTACGACCATAGATGTCATTTAATATATCAGTAGCTAAATATATAGAAGCAAACATGACATTTCCAAGTGTAGCCGTAATACCAAAAATATGAACCGCTTTTATGACCTGTATATTAGCGATAATCGTTCCTATTGCTACCCAAGCAATTAGTCCTTGTTTACCAAAACAGCGATACATCAGTACCATTAAAGCGAATGTAACAATAAATGACGCAATACCAAATATTTCATTATACATATAACTTTCCTCCTAAATTTTGTTAAAGCGGGTGTTTAGAAACCGCCAAAATTAACTATACTATTTTACTTAAAATTCATCTTTAATGCAATGCTAAAAAAGAAGAGTAAATAAATAATAACTTAAACAAATGTCTAAGTTATCAGTTTTCTCAAAACTAAAATTGATTATTTCAAATTCCCAACTTATAAATGCTATAATACAAACATGTGAAATGGGTATAAATATAAATAGTCTATAGCTAAGGGAAGTGAAAGCTATACTCACTAATACAGAACAACAAGCAATTCAACACATCGACCAATTGATGAATATTTATTGTCACCAATGTCCATTAAAAAAGCACAATAGAAAAACTCACGGTAAAACACAAGCACATCATTTTTGTATAAATGAATGTACGGTCGGTAAACAAATTAAACAAATTGGTAATGAGTTACAATAGGAGGATGTCACATGGAGATTATAGCAATTTCAGAAACACCTAATCATAATACAATGAAAGTTTCGTTGAGTGAACCACGTCAAGATAACTCATCTACAACATATACTGCCGCTCAAGAAGGTCAACCTGAATTTATTAATCGATTATTTGAAATAGAAGGTGTTAAATCAATATTCTATGTTTTGGATTTTATATCAATTGATAAAGAAGATAACGCTAACTGGAATGAATTATTACCACAAATAGAAAACACGTTCGCTAAAAGCAATTAATTTTCTATATAGTACAATTAGAAACAATTATTAGTAGAGGAGCATTTTATGATGAATGGATACGAAGCTTATATGAAAGAACTTGCACAACAAATGAGAGCTGAATTAACAGACAATGGATTCACAAGTCTTGAAACGAGTGATGACGTCAATCAGTATATGCAAAATATAGATAATGATGATACAACATTTGTTGTAATCAACTCAACATGCGGTTGCGCTGCAGGATTAGCACGTCCAGCAGCTGTTGCAGTTGCAGAGCAAAATGAAGTGAAACCAGATCATAAAGTAACTGTATTTGCTGGTCAAGATAAAGAAGCAACACAAACAATGAGAGATTACATCCAACAAGTTCCTTCAAGTCCCTCATACGCATTATTTAAAGGTCAACATTTAGTTCATTTTATACCTCGCGAACATATTGAAGGGCGCGACATCAATGATATAGCTATGGATTTAAAAGATGCTTTTGATGATAATTGTCAATAAACTTAATATTGTCTAATAAGATAGCTATGTCAAAGAATCACTAAAAGTAATATCATTCACAAGAGTGGGACAGTCGATTCAACATGAATTCTGTCCTATTTTTTATTTTCAATTACAACCATACTTATATCAAATATAATTGTTCTTTAACTAATTCTATTTGATTATTTTCTCTACCAACGATTACGTAAAAAATTGAGGTGCATCATTCATGTTTTTAGCTTGGAATGAAATAAAAAGAAATAAAATTAAATTCAGTTTAGTCATTGGCATATTAGTACTTATAAGTTATTTATTATTCCTACTGTCAGGACTTGCAAACGGCCTTATTAAAATGAATACTGAAGGTATAGAAAAGTGGAATGCAGACGCTATCATATTAAAAAAAGATGCTAATCAAACCGTAGAGCAATCCTTATTCAATATATCCAAAGTACAAAATACTTATGAAAAATCAACCACATTAAAACAACAAGGAGTTATTATCTCAAACCATCATCGGGAAGAAAATGCGTTACTTTTTGGCGTTACACACAAATCATTTTTAATTCCGCCTATAATTAAAGGTCATCAAGTTGAAAGTTCAAATGAAATAGTCATTGATCAAACATTAGCTGATAAGGGGTTCAAAATAGGTGACATCTTATCTTTATCTCAATCAGACGAAAAGCTAAAAGTGGTAGGTATTGTAGAAAGTGCTAAATATAATGCTTCACCCGTGCTATTCTCTAATAATCAAACCATTGAGAAACTTAATCCCAAATTATCAAAAGATAAAACAAATGCTATAGTAATCAAAGACTCAAATTGGAAAAATCATAAACTTAACAAAGATTTAGAAAGCATTTCAATATCGCAGTTTATTAAAAATCTTCCTGGCTATAAAGCTCAAAATTTAACTTTGAACTTTATGATCGTTTTCTTATTTATAATTTCAGCAACAGTAATTGGCGTATTCTTATATGTTATAACACTCCAAAAAACACACTTATTTGGTGTACTTAAAGCACAAGGCTTTACCAACGGCTATTTAGCAAAAATGGTTTTTGCTCAAACTTTCATATTATCTTTAATTGGAACAATCATAGGATTTCTCTTAACACTATTAACAGGTACATTTTTACCGCCTGTCGTTCCAATTCATTTTAATTTATTAACGATGTTGATATATGGAATTGTTCTTATCATTATTTCTTTATTAGGCAGTCTATTTTCTGTTCTGTCTATAATAAAAATAAATCCACTTAAAGCAATTGGATAGAAAGGAATCATAAACATGTTAGAGTTCAAACAAGTGAGCAAATCTTTCAGAGATGGCAATCAAATGATTCAGGCAGTAAAGCCTACCGATTTAAAAATAATTCAGGGGGAACTGATTGCTATCGTGGGACCTTCAGGTTCAGGAAAAAGTACATTTTTAACTATGGCTGGCGCCTTACAAAGACCTACGTCAGGAAATATTTACATCAATAACAAAAATATATCAATATTATCTGAAAAACAGTTATCTCAAATAAGAATTAACGAAATAGGTTTTATATTACAATCGACGAATCTCGTGCCTTTTTTAACAATCGAACAACAATTCAAACTTCTTAGTAAATATAAAAAAGATACATTAAGTGAAGATGCATATCAAAAGTTGGTTAAACAGCTAAATTTATCAGATATTACCAATCAATTACCAAATCAAATATCTGGCGGTCAAAAACAGCGTGTGGCAATAGCTAAAGCTATTTACACAAACCCATCAATCATACTAGCAGATGAACCTACCGCTTCACTAGATACGAATAATGCAATGGCTGTAATGAAAATACTTCAAAAACAAACGAAAGAAAGAAATAAAACATGTGTGATTGTTACTCATGATGAACGTTTAACTCATTTTTGTGATAAAACATATTTCATGGAGGACGGAGTTCTTTCACTCCAATAGAAATAAAACATTCACAATTACTTGCATTTCATATTTGAAAATCCCGAGTCAACATTTGTTGTGACTCGGTTTTTTTATAAAACAACAGTCCATTGAATCTTTAAAAATATTATGTAAGAAAAACTCAAATTCATATTGTCAAGATTGAACAATCAATTCAACACCTTCCTGTTTATTAACTTGTTTTATATGAGATATTTTACATAAAAGGTTTAAAATTTTATAAACTCAAAACCCTCTCTCTTCTATCGATACATCTTTTCTAGTATAATGTTTATTAATATAATACATATTTTTATAAGGAGTTGTACGCATGTATAATCCATTCGACGAAGCTTATCATGGCTTATGCGAAGAGATATTAGAAATAGGGAATAGACGCGATGATCGCACACATACCGGGACAATTTCCAAATTTGGGCATCAATTGCGTTTCGATTTAACCAAAGGGTTTCCTTTACTTACAACCAAAAAGGTTTCTTTTAAATTAGTAGCAACTGAATTATTATGGTTTATTAAAGGAGATACAAACATTCAATACCTACTTAAATATAATAACAATATATGGAATGAATGGGCATTTGAAAATTATGTTCAGTCTGATGATTATCATGGACCAGACATGACAGATTTTGGACATCGTTCCCAGCAAGACCCTGAATTTAACGAGCAGTATAAAGAAGAAATGAAAAAATTTAAAGAACGTATTCTAAACGATGATGCATTTGCTAAAAAATATGGCAACTTAGGAAATGTTTATGGTAAACAATGGAGAGATTGGGAAGATAAAAATGGGAATCATTACGATCAATTAAAATCAGTTATACAACAAATTAAAACCAATCCAAACTCTCGACGTCACATTGTTTCAGCATGGAATCCTACTGAAATCGATTCAATGGCATTACCACCTTGCCACACAATGTTTCAATTTTACGTACAAGAGGGTAAATTAAATTGTCAATTATATCAAAGAAGTGCTGATATATTTTTAGGTGTTCCTTTCAATATTGCAAGTTATGCTTTACTGACACATCTTGTTGCAAAAGAATGTGGACTTGAGGTGGGTGAATTCATTCATACATTTGGAGATGCACATATTTATTCCAATCATATGGATGCAATACATACACAATTATCAAGAGATAGTTATCTACCACCTCAATTAAAAATTAATACAGATAAATCAATTTTTGATATTAATTATGAAGATTTAGAATTGATAAATTATGAATCACACCCTGCTATTAAAGCACCTATTGCGGTATAAAAAGATGCATTAATATTTCGCATACAGAAAGGAGGTATACCATGACATTATCAATAATTGTCGCTCACGATAAACAAAGAGTCATTGGGTACCAAAATCAATTACCTTGGCACTTACCAAATGATTTAAAGCATGTTAAACAACTGACCACTGGGAATACACTTGTAATGGGACAGAAAACTTTTAATTCTATAGGGAAACCATTGCCAAATAGACGTAACGTCGTTCTCACTAACCAAGCTTCATTTCACCATGAAGGGGTAGATGTTATAAACTCTCTTGATGAAATTAAAGAGTTATCTGGTCATGTTTTTATATTTGGAGGACAAACGTTATTCGAAGCAATGATTGACCAGGTAGATGATATGTATATCACAGTAATAGATGGAAAGTTTCAAGGAGACACATTCTTTCCACCATACACATTCGAAAACTGGGAAGTCGAATCTTCAGTAGAAGGTCAACTAGATGAAAAAAATACTATACCGCATACATTCTTACATTTAGTGCGTAGAAAAGGGAAATAGGAGGCAATTATGGCTAAACAAATTATCGTCACAGATTCAACCTCTGATTTATCACATGAATATTTAAAACAACATAACATTCATGTTATACCATTAAGCCTGACAATCGACGGGAAATCTTATACTGATCAAGTTGATATCTCTTCAAGTGAGTATATCGATCATATTGAAAATGATGCAGACGTCAAAACAAGTCAACCACCTATTGGTCGATTTATTGAAACATATGAGCAATTAGCTCAAGATGACGTTGAAATTATAAGTATTCATCTTTCGTCAGGCTTAAGTGGTACTTATAATACTGCTGTTCAAGCGAGCCATATGGTAGATGGCAATATCACAGTGATTGATTCTAAATCTATTTCGTTTGGGTTAGGTTATCAAATTAAGCAAATTGTTGAATTAATAAGTCAAGGTACATCAACAGAAGAAATAGTGAAGGAAATGACACAGTTACGTGATAACTTGCAACTGTTTGTGGTTATCGGTCAGCTTAATCAACTCATTAAAGGTGGAAGGATAAGTAAAACAAAAGGTTTAATTGGAAACATTATGAAAATTAAGCCAATCGGAACTTTAAGAGATGGTAAACTTGAACTAGTGCATAATTCTAGAACTCAAAACTCTAGTGTGCAATATTTAAAAAAAGAAATTACAGATTTTGTTAAAGACCATAAAATTAAATCAGTAGGAATTGCTCACGCCAACGTTAAAGATTTCGTTGATAAAATCAAAAAATCATTTACAGAGTCATTTGATTTTAGCCAATTTGATATTAATGTAACAACTCCAGTGATTTCTACGCACACTGGACAAGGTGCAATTGGACTTGTGGTATTGAGAGATACGTTGAACTAAGTTGTCACAAAATCACATGAATGATTCTGAGTTAAATACTTTAAATTCCCGACAATATAGCGTAAATTTAAACAAACAGATAACTTAAGGAGGGAATATAACATGGCATATGCGACACTAGCTGGAGGTTGTTTTTGGTGCATGGTTAAACCCTTCACCTCATATCCTGGAATAAAATCAGTCGTTTCCGGATATAGTGGAGGACATGTAGAAAATCCAACATACGAACAGGTATGCACAAATCAAACAGGGCATGTGGAAGCTGTACAAATTGAATATGATTCTAATATTACAACATTTGAAAATATCTTAGACGTTTACTTTAAAACATTTGACCCAACTGATGACGGAGGGCAGTTCTTTGATAGAGGTGAAAGCTATCAACCTGTCATTTTTTATCATGATGAGAATCAACTTAAAGCTGCCGAGTTAAAGAAACAACAAATTGACGAAGAGGGTATCTTTAAAAAACCTGTTATCACACCGATAAAACCATATAAAAATTTCTATCCTGCAGAAGAATATCATCAAGATTACTACAAAAAGAATCCTACACATTATGAACAATACCAACGTGGATCTGGTAGAAAAGCATTTATCGAATCACACTGGGGGGGCTCAAAATGATTAAAAAAAACAAAGAAGAACTGAATGACATGGAGTATCTAGTCACTCAAGAAAATGGTACTGAACCTCCGTTTCAAAACGAGTATTGGAATCACTTTGAAAAAGGAATTTACGTTGATAAATTGTCCGGCAAACCATTATTTACTTCAGAGGATAAATTTGAATCTAATTGCGGTTGGCCAAGTTTCTCCAAAGCATTAAATGATGATGAAATCGTAGAACTTGTTGATAAATCATTTGGTATGATTAGAACTGAAGTTCGATCAGAAAAAGCGAATAGTCACTTGGGACATGTTTTTAATGACGGACCTAAAGAAAAAGGTGGTTTAAGATACTGTATTAACTCTGCTGCGATTCAGTTTATACCTTATGATAAACTAGAAGAGTTAGGATATGGAGATTTAATTAAACATTTTAAAAAATAGGAGTGCATTTACATGTTTAAAAAGTTATTTGGAAAAGCTAAAGAAGTTGACAAAAACATTAAAATCTACGCACCTTTGACAGGTGAGTATGTCAAAATTGAAGATATTCCTGATCCAGTGTTTGCGCAAAAAATGATGGGAGAAGGCTTTGGTATTAATCCTACAGAGGGTGAGGTTGTTTCACCGATTGAAGGCAAAGTCGATAATGTTTTTCCAACGAAACATGCCGTAGGGTTAAAAGCCGAAAATGGATTAGAGTTATTAGTTCATATCGGATTAGATACCGTTCAATTGGATGGAAAAGGGTTTGAAGTACTTGTTGAAAGTGGAGATGACATTAAAATAGGTGACCCACTTATACGTTTTGACTTAGAATATATTAATAATAATGCAAAATCTATTATTTCTCCTATTATTATTACAAACTCTGATCAAACTGAATCAATTCATATTGAAGACGTACAAGCAGTAGTTAAAGGGGAAACACAAGTTATTGATGTGACAGTAAGCTAATGGTTAAGAATTATTCATTTTATCAATTTATTATGACCGTGCGCGGAAGAAAAGACGATAAAGGTGTTTTTGCTGAGCAAATTTTTGAAGACCTTGCCTTTCCAAAACACGAAGATGATTTTAATACATTATCTGAATATATTGAGACACATAGCGAATTCACCCTACCAATGTCTGTATTTGATGACTTATATGATGACTATACAGAATGGTTGAAGTTTTAAATTCTTTTCATTAATAAATATTGATAGAGCCTGGGACACGACTCAATGTCTCAGGTGTTTTAATGTAAAGGGATTCAAACTGTACACTTTTTAATTATAACTTCTGCTAGATGCACACAAAATAATTACGCTGTTTTCTCAATGAAACATTCGTTTAATATATTAATTTTTTGCATGTACTACTCAAGCCTCATGCGATTTTCACTTACATACATCATAATTAAAAATATTCGAATACATACAGAATGAACATTCCTAAATAACTTGTTAATGATTAAGTTTGAATATAATCTATGAATTTATATTTTGTATAACTCAATATGAACGTATAAGGATGTGATACCATGAATGATCATCAAAAAAATCATGCAACATCTCAAGATGATAACACAAAGTCAACACCATCTAAGAATAGCAAGCATATAAAAATTAAATTATGGCATTTCATACTCGTTATTTTGGGTATTATTCTTTTAACATCCATCATTACTGTAGTATCAACAATTTTAATTAGCCATCAAAAAAGTGGTTTAAATAAAGAACAACGTGCAAATTTAAAAAAAATTGAATATGTCTATCAAACACTTAATAAAGATTATTACAAAAAGCAAAGTTCTGATAAATTAACTCAATCTGCCATAGATGGTATGGTTAAAGAACTGAAAGATCCATATTCAGAATATATGACTGCTGAAGAAACAAAACAATTTAATGAAGGTGTATCAGGTGATTTCGTTGGCATAGGTGCTGAAATGCAAAAGAAAAATGAACAGATAAGTGTTACTAGTCCAATGAAGGATTCACCAGCAGAAAAAGCTGGTATTCAACCTAAAGATATCGTCACACAAGTGAATCATCATTCGGTAGTCGGTAAACCACTTGATCAAGTTGTTAAAATGGTCCGCGGTAAAAAAGGAACATATGTTACTTTAACTATAAAACGTGGTTCGCAAGAAAAGGATATTAAGATTAAACGCGATACCATTCACGTTAAGAGTGTAGAGTATGAGAAGAAAGGCAATGTAGGCGTACTAACAATCAATAAATTCCAAAGCAATACTTCTGGTGAACTCAAATCTGCAATCATCAAAGCGCATAAGCAAGGCATCCGTCATATCATTTTAGATTTGAGAAATAATCCGGGGGGATTATTAGATGAGGCAGTCAAGATGGCTAACATCTTTATTGATAAGGGAAATACTGTCGTTCAATTAGAAAAAGGTAAGGATAAGGAAGAATTAAAAACTTCTAATCAAGCACTAAAACAAGCAAAAGATATGAAAGTATCCATCTTAGTTAATGAGGGATCAGCTAGTGCTTCAGAAGTGTTTACAGGTGCTATGAAAGACTATCATAAAGCTAAAGTTTACGGTTCTAAAACATTTGGTAAAGGTATCGTTCAGACCACTCGTGAATTTAGTGATGGTTCATTAATTAAATATACAGAGATGAAATGGCTAACGCCTGATGGCCATTATATTCATGGTAAAGGAATTAGACCAGATGTTAGTATCTCAACACTAAAATACCAATCACTCAATGTCATTCCAGATAACAAAACTTATCATCAAGGTGAAAAAGATAAAAATGTTAAAACGATGAAAATAGGTCTAAAAGCTTTAGGTTATCCAATTGATAACGAAACAAACATATTTGACGAACAATTAGAATCTGCTATTAAAACATTTCAACAAGACAATAATTTAAAAGTTAATGGCAATTTTGATAAAAAAACAAATGATAAATTTACTGAAAAACTAGTTGAAAAAGCGAATAAAAAAGATACTGTTTTAAACGATTTACTAAACAAACTAAAATAAACTTGCGAGTAAATCATTAAACAAAAAGAATGTATCTAACCCTTTAAGTGTAATTTCATACTTAAAGGGTTGGATTCCTTAAATTTAATAACCATTCACGTTTGAATTAAGAGCCTGAGACATATAGTATATGTACAGGCTCTTAATCATATCTGATAATTCTGATTTGTTGAAAATACAACTTTAATAAAAAGTTATTCCTATTAAGGTATAATCCCAATCATTTCTTAACTTTTTCAGATTTTCGTTAATTGATTGAGTCTTAAAAGTATCAACATGATTTATATTTATTGTTACCACTCGTTAAAATTCTAAAAAAGAGGTGTTTTAGTAAGATGATTAGATTAGCAACTAAAGATGATTTACTTAGTATTACTCAATTAGTCAAAGAGGCTAAACAGATTATGGAAGAATTCAACAACAACCAATGGGATGATGAATATCCCGCGAAAGAGCATTTTGAAGAAGACATCGAAAATAAAACACTATATGTTTTAGACGTTGATCATACAATTTATGGTTTTATTGTTATCGACCAAAATCAATCGGAGTGGTATGATGACATTGATTGGCCTGTTAATCGAAATGGGGCATACGTTATTCACAGATTAGCTGGATCAAAACAATATAAAGGTGCTGCGACTGAACTTTTCCAATTTGCCATTGACTTAGCAAATGAACATGATATTCATGTCATTTTAACAGATACATTTGCCCTCAATAAACCTGCTCAAGGATTATTTGAAAAGTTTGGTTTTACTAAAGTTGATGAGATAGAGATAGATTATCATCCTTTTGATAGAGGGGCACCTTTTTATGCATATTATAAAAACATATAAGAATAGAGGTTGTAATTATGACAAAAATTGCATATACAGGTGGAGGAACAGTAGGACACGTTTCAGTGAATTTAAGTTTAATTCCTACTTCGATTGAAAAAGGACACGAAGCATTTTATATTGGTTCAAAACATGGTATTGAAAGGGAAATGATAGAGTCACAACTCCCTGATATTCAATATTATTCAATATCAAGCGGTAAATTACGTCGTTATCTATCCTTTGAAAATGCAAAAGATGTCTTTAAAGTTTTGAAAGGAATTTTAGATGCACGTAAAATACTTAAAAAACAAAAACCAGACTTACTTTTTTCAAAAGGTGGTTTTGTTAGTGTTCCGGTAGTTATAGCCGCACGTTCTTTAAAAATTCCAACTATCATACACGAATCAGATTTAACTCCTGGATTAGCTAATAAAATTTCTTTAAAATTTGCTAAGAAAATATACACAACCTTTGAAGATACACTTACATATCTTCCAAAAGATAAAGCTGATTTTGTTGGGGCTACTGTACGTGAGGACTTAAAACAAGGGAATAAAGAAAGAGGATATCAACTCACTGATTTTGATAAAAATAAAAAAGTGTTATTAGTCATGGGAGGAAGTTTAGGTAGTAAAAAACTTAATAATATCATTCGTCAAAATATTGAGGCACTTCTCCACGATTATCAAATTATACACTTAACTGGAAAAGGACTTGTTGATGACTCAATCAATAAAAAAGGTTATGTTCAATTTGAATTTGTTAAAGACGACTTAACTGATTTATTAGCAATCACTGATACTGTTGTAAGTCGTGCAGGTTCTAACGCAATTTATGAATTTTTAACGCTACGTATACCGATGTTACTCATCCCCTTAGGACTTGATCAATCAAGAGGAGATCAAATTGATAATGCTAAAAACTTTGAATCTAAGGGTTATGGTCGTCATATTCCTGAAGATCAACTTACAGAAGTTAACTTATTGCAAGAATTAAATGATATTGAATTACATCGTGAATCTATTATTAAACAAATGGAAACATATCAAGAGAGTTACACGAAAGAAGATTTATTTGATAAAATTATTCATGATGCATTAAACAAGTAGGGGGCACCTATAATGAATCGATGGAAACGCATTTCATTGCTTATTGTTTTTACACTTATTTTTGGTATAATAGCTTTTTTTCATGAATCAAGGCTTGGAAAATGGATAGATAACGAAGTATATGAATTTATTTATTCATCTGAAAGTTTCATTACCACATCTATTATGTTAGGTGCAACAAAAATTGGTGAAGTTTGGGCAATGGTTGCGCTATCCTTATTATTAGTTGCTTACCTTATGCTAAAACGTTTCAAGATTGAGACATTATTCTTTGTAATAGTAATGAGCTTATCTAGTACACTCAATCCACTATTAAAGAATATCTTTGATAGGGAACGTCCAACATTATTGCGTTTAATTGACATTTCAGGCTTTAGTTTTCCAAGCGGTCATGCTATGGGCTCAACTTCATTCTTTGGAAGCGCTATATATGTAATAAACCGTCATGATTCGGGTATCTCTAAAGGCGTGTTAATCGGTTTATGCGCACTTTTCATTTTATTAATATCAACTTCTAGAGTGTATCTAGGCGTTCATTACCCTACAGATATTATTGCCGGCATTATTGGTGGTGTATTCTGCATTGTTTTATCAACGTTAATATTGAAAAAACAACTCGCTGTATAAAGAAGCGCGGTTGGAATTTTAAATTAAATAGGTATTGACCAAACCACTGAAATGATTGTGAGTAAACAATGATTTTAGTGGTTTATTTAGTATATTCAAATCGGCGTTTTTAAATAAATATTGTTTGTAAGCTCAATGTTAATAATATTTATATTATATTAATTTCTTTGTTTTCATTTTTGTTAATAAAAGACTTAAAATGTTGTCTTATAAATGTTTTAAGTCTTTTGTTTTTTGAAAAATTACAAACAAAAAATTTTGATTTACGAAAACTTAAATTTGAAAAAAGTTTACTTTAATAGCGATTACTTATACTGAACTTGTGATTAAATCTTCAAAGGAGCAAAGACATGATACAAATCAAGGATTTAAACAAAGTTTACGACAATGGTAGTTACGCAGTTAAAGATTTCAATTTAGATATTGAGGACAATGAATTTGTAGTATTTGTAGGACCTTCGGGATGTGGGAAATCAACAACGTTACGTATGATTGCAGGACTTGAAGATGTGAGCAAAGGGACAATTAGTATCAACGATAAAGTAATCAACGATTTACAACCTAAAGATCGTAAGATTGCTATGGTCTTTCAAAACTATGCATTATATCCACATATGACAGTTTATAAAAATTTAGCTTTCGGCTTAAAAATGCGAGGAATCAAGAAGAAAATTTATGACGAAAAAATTCAACATGCAGCTCAAATATTAGAAATTGAAAACCTCCTCGACCGTAAACCTAAAGCCTTATCTGGAGGACAACGTCAACGTGTGGCACTTGGTCGAGCTATCGTTAGAGAAGCTCAAATCTTTCTCATGGATGAACCACTTTCTAATTTAGATGCTAAATTACGAAGTAACATGAGAAGCGAAATTATAAAAATACATAAACAAATGAAAGCAACAACGATTTACGTGACACACGACCAAACTGAAGCTATGACAATGGCATCACGTATCGTCATATTAAAACAAGGCGAAATACAACAAATTGGTACGCCTGAAGAAATTTATCGTCATCCTGTCAATGAATTTGTTGCCACTTTCATTGGTAGCCCATCAATGAATATGGTTCCAATGACCTACAACATGGATGCTTGGTACTTCGATGGACAAAAAGTGGCTGATGCTACATTACTTCAACTTGCATCGCATGCACAATACAGACTTGGTATACGACCTGAAGACTTACATCTTGTTAATGATAACGAAATAAGTAATTATCCAATCCAACTTTCTCAATTCACTGTAGACTTAGTTGAGTTAACTGGTTCATACAAATTACTTCACTGTCATCACAATGAGCATAAAATCATAGCAGCTGTAGATAGTAATTTGGATTTTGAATTAGGACAAACAGTTTCCTTCGGTATAAAAACGGAAGATGCACACTTTTTCGATTCTGATTCAGGCGAAAGAGTACAAGAGGAGGTTTTATCATGAGTAAAAACAAAAAACAAAGCCTTCAATCCGCTCATCAAAAACCTTTGTTAAAAAGAATGTGGGAACACAAAGTACTTTACTTAATGATTTTACCTTGTTTACTCTTTTTCTTGATTTTCAACTATATTCCAATGACAAGTCTTGTTCTGGCATTCAAAGATTTCCGCTTCGATACTGGTATCATCGGCGGTGATTGGAAAGGGCTATACTATTTTAAACGCTTTTTCTCTGACCCTCGATGTATTCAAATTATTATGAATACGCTAATTATAAGTGGCATGAAATTGATTTTAGCTCTACCATTTCCAATTATTTTAGCCATTATGTTTAACGAAATTAAAGATTCTAAATTAGGTAAGATCAGAGGTTTATTTCAAGGCGTACTTTACATCCCTCACTTTTTATCTTGGGTTGTAGTTATCGGTATTTTCAAGAAATTACTCGCTCCAGATGATGGACTTATGAATCAACTGATCCATCAATTTGGTGGCGACGGGTCGACTTACTTTATGATGAACCCTGAGTATTTCCACACCATCATGTTTTCTAGTTATATATGGAAGAATGTAGGGTGGGATTCCATTATTTATTTTGCAGCAATTATGAGTATTAATCCTGAAATTTATGAATCAGCTGCGATTGATGGCGCGAATCGTTTCAAACAAATTATACATATTACCTTACCTATGTTAACACCAACAATTGTTATTTTATTCATCATTTCTCTAGGCGATATTTTAAAAGCAGGGTTCGATCAAATTTACCTACTCAAAACACCAGGTAACGCTAACGTTTCAGAAATACTGGATACATTTGTGATTCGTACTGGTATTGAGCAAGGCGATTTCAGTTACGCAATTGCGATTAGTCTATTACAGGGTGTGATAGGACTTATCGCTGTCGTCATTATTAATAAATTCGCAGATAAGAAACTGGATACATCACTATATTAAGGAGAATGTACATGTTTAGAAAGTCTATGCTCATCTTAATGATTGCTGTCATTTTGTTCGTAACAGCATGTAGCAAAGATAAAACGCAAGATGAAGCGAAAAGAAAAGCAGATGCTAAAGGTAAACCAGATACATGGATTGCAGATAGAAAGCTTAAAGGACTTGTGTTTCAAAGTGATAACGATGCCTCCCCTAAAATGAATAAAGAAGTCGCTCAAGAACTTAAGAAAAAGACTGGCATCACGTTAGAACTTCAAACCGTTTCTAATGAAGATTCCACAGAAGCATTAACTTCAGGACTCGCTTCAGGAGATTTACCCGACTTCATCGTTTATTACTTAGACGATAGTGGAAGACCTGAAATGAAAGTACTAAATAAAGCAGCGAAACAAGGTCGACTCACAGACTTAACGAAAATGCTTAAAAACACAAAAATTTATAGTAAGTATTTCAAAAAAGGATATTTACCAAAAGATACGAAAGATAACATCATGTTTAATAAAGAACAAGATGGAACGTACCTTGTACATATGGGGATTAACCGTCATCCAGGACAAGAAGAACGTCGCACTGTAGGTGGTCCTTACGTCAGAAAAGATATCATGGATAAACTTCATATCGACCCTACTTCTATCAAGACGTCCAAAGATGTAGAAAAACTTGCTGAAAAGATGAAAGAACACCACTTCAAAGATGATAATGGTAAAGAAATCACACCTATTGGCCCAACAGCATGGGGCGGTGACGATCGTACTAAATTCTATAATGACCTTGTGTGGACTGGTCAGTCTGATGAGAAATTTTTAAATAAAGGTAAGAAAATTATACATGAATCACAAACCGAATATCCACTTAAACGTGTAAATTACGTTAAAGACCTTATGAAGAAAGGCTTAATGACAAAAGAGTTCTATACAATGGAAGAAAATAAAGCAAAAGAAGGACTCGTTAATGGCTCATGGGGCATTGTTTCAGATTTACATAACTATGTTACTGAAAATCAAAGTATGAAATACGTTCCTCTTGGGCCACTCAATACAGTCAAAGGTAAATTTAGAGTTGAAAAGCCATATAAATCAGGCGCAAACGGTTGGGCTGTACCAAGTACGACTGAACATCCTGAAGACGTCGTTAAACTCGCTGATTTCCTTGCAAGTCGCAGAGGTAAATTACTCGGTCAGTACGGTATTAAAGGACGTGACTATACGTTAGATAAGAAAGGTAACCCTCATGTTAAACCTGAAGTGTTAAAAGAAGTTGAAAATAATCCAGACGAAGCTAAAAAACGTGGTTTTAGAGGTGCGGGTTCTTATTGGTCAGATCATCTTGGTTATACTGATATAGATAATAAAGCTGATTTCGGTGAAACTGAATACGGAGATAATACAAAAACGAAAAAGACGACTCCTGAAAAGATTGCTGATATGTGGCATTATGATCAAAGACAGAAACACGCCAAAATCGTAAACGGACTCACAGTAAAGTCATTCTTATCTAAATATGAATATGGCGAAGATTTAGAAGTTGCACTCGATGATTATAGTGACGCTATTAAACGTGCTTATTATTCTCAATCAGACAAGGAAACGAAACAAATTATTGATAGTGCTAAGCAACGTTTAGAAGAGGCAGGCTTAAATCAATTTGAAAGATACGTTGAAAATCAAAGAGATAAAAAAGGAACTCAAATTATTTATTAAGAGGTGGCAGAGACAATGAAAGTTTCACAAGATAAAAGTGCGCTTGTCATTCGTATTATCTCATTAATCATTATTATTGGCTTAGTAATCACAATTATCCTCCCGATGATTAATATCTTTGCCTTAGCATTTAACTCTGGGGTAGATGCTCAAAAAGGTGGCATCACTTTCTACCCGCGTAAATTTTCACTAGATAATTTTAAGGAGATATTTAAACAAGGCACGTTATTAAATGCATTATTTATTAGTATCGCAAAGACAGTCATAGGAACGATACTAAGCGTCATATTAACAGCTATGGCTGCATACGTTCTAACAATCAAAAGTTTACCGTTTCGAAGAATCATCTCATTCTTCCTAGTCTTTACGATGTTATTCAGTGTCGGTGTTGTACCACTTTATATCCTATTAAATCAACTTCATTTAACTGATACATTCTGGGTATACATTTTACCGTCACTTTATAGCGTTTATAACATTTTAATTATGCGTACATTCTTCAATCAATTACCTAGTAGTGTGATTGAAGCCGCTAGAGTAGATGGTTGTAATGACTTTCAAATCTTTTGGAAAATTGTCTTACCCATGAGTAAACCCGTGGTGGCATCAATTACATTATTTAACGCCGTGAGTCAGTGGAATGATTGGTTTACAGGTGCATTCTTCGTACGTAATCCAAACCTCAAACCGTTAGCTACTGTTTTACAAGATATGTTAACGAAACAAGCTGCCATTGCAGATGCTTTAAAACAAAAGTCAGGTTCATATGCGATGTTAGACAAGTTGACAATTACAGGGGACTCAATGCAGATGGCAATGATTGTACTATTAACAATTCCAGTATTATTCCTCTTCCCATTTGTTCAGAAGCATTTTGTAAAAGGTATAACTATCGGTTCGACAAAAGAGTAAAGGAGACGAAACAATGACTACAATTCTACAATTAAGCGATTTACATATTGGGCCACACAATGATGAAAAAGATCAAAAAACTTACGATTTAATTCATCATATGATGACACACTATCAACCTGACATCACAGTATTAACAGGTGACCAAATTTGGTCTGAAGGCGTCATTGATTCAGGTCGCGTTTATAAAAAATTAATGGAGTATTTAAATCGATATGATACGCAAATTGCAACGACATTTGGTAATCACGATACAGAGGGGCATCTCAAACGTTCAGACTTACGCGCTATTGAGGACCAATATTCTACCAACTATGTACAGAAAAATCATAGCCTCATTGTTGATGATAAAGAAGCTTATACAATAGAAGTTGTAAACAACGATACAGTCACACATGTGCTTTATGTTATTGATGGAGGAGATTATAATCCATTTGGCATAGGTGATTATGATTTTATAAGACCTGAACATGTGAATTGGCTTAGGGAAACACATCAAGCATATCAAACTCAATTTCAACACAACTTTCAACATAACTTATTATTTACACATATTCCATTACAAGAATATAGAGAAGTTGAGAATATTGGTGAATATCATGGCATTTTCAATGAACCTATTGCGTGCTCAAAAATTAATTCCGGATTATTTAGTCAGATGTTACTAAACGGTGATATTGAAGGTATGTTCTGCGGTCATGACCATGACAATGATTTTACGATTAATTTATATGGGATTCGCCTTAGCTTTGGTCGTGTTGGTGGTTACAATACTTATGGTGATTTACAACGTGGGGCTAGATTAATTGAGTTGCAACCTGACGCTATATATAAATCGAAAGTGTTAGAATTTGATGATCGTTTCTAAAAGAACGTTTCGGTCATTATACATTCCTATTTTGATAGAACAACTTTTCATACTCATCATGGGTCAAGCTGATACATTGATGTTAAACAGCTATAGCACTGATGCCGTTGCTGCTTCAGGAATGATAAGCCAAATACTCATGCTCATCACGTTTCTGATTACAATCATTCATGTGGGTACAAATATACGTATTGTTCATTTGAAGGAACATCAACCTTCAAGTATTTCACAAGAGATTTATCATAATTTGTTATTCAATAGCATAGTATCTATCGTATTTACGATTGTGATTGGGATCGCATTCGAACTTATCTTACGACTTTTTCAGGTACCTCAAGATATATTCAAACTGACCTATCAATTTGGAATGATTATATTGAGTGTACTCACTTTAACGACCTGTCACATGTATATTGGTACTGTATTACGTGTCATGAATCATGCATCATCAGCTACACGCATTACTATCATTAGTAATGTGACTAATATCATTTTGAACGGTATCGTACTCTTTATTATTCCAGAATATGTAGGTAACCCTGTATTAGGTGTCGCGGTGGTAACAGCGTTCAGTCGTTTATTGGGATGTACTTTAGCTTTAATTGCGCTGATACAAATTTTCCCTCCATTCAAGCATTACTTCAAGCTGAGCTGGAAGAAAATATATCAGGTTTCGACATTAGGTATCCCAACAGCAGGTGAACAAATTTCTTATAATTTTGCACAGACATTTACAACTGCATTTATTGCGATGTTAGGCACTCAAGTCATCGCTGCGAAATCTGTTTCTACTGTTTTAAGCGGCCTGTCTTTTAGTTGTGCTATGGCATTTAGTGCTGCTAGCCAAATTTATTTAGGAAAATTTATATCCCGTCGACGTTACCGTACTTTAAAGAAAGTTGTTATAAAAAGTATTTGGTTTAATATCACACAATCTTTCATGATTATGACGTGTGTATTTATAGGATTTATAGTGTGTGGACGTTGGATAACACACGACATACAAACCTATCATTTAATCATTTACTATCTTGTTATACTTTTTGGATTAGAACCGATACGTGCAATTAATAATCTAATTGTAGATTTATTAAACGTGACAGGGGATGTACGTTATCCAGTCACCGTGAGTGTTGTGACCACATGGTTGTTATTATTACCTGGAAGTTATCTATTAGGGATTCATTGGAGATTAGGTTATACAGGAATTATTTTAGTGAGTATTGCTGATGAAGCGCTGAGATTTATCATTATGTATCTTAGATGGCGAAATGATCGTTGGCAAGCACGAATGAAGCAGATTGGAGTATAGATAATTATGTATAAAAGAAATGAACGTTTGAATCTTATTCGTAAACGTGTTGATCAGTACGGACAGGTGGCAGTAAAAGATTTAGCTATATTCTTACAAGTTACGCCTGAAACCGTGAGAAAGGATTTAGAAACCTTAGAAAACGATAAACTGATTACACGTACACATGGAGGTGCGATACAATACAATCATATTAATAAAGAGAAATCATATGCGAATAAGTGGCAGAAACAATCACAAGTAAAAGAGCGTATTGCTAAGAAAGCTGCTTTGCAAATAAAGTCTGGAGAAATTATTGTCATCGATGGTGGAACCACAACAGGGCGAATTCCTCAATATCTCAATGATATTACTCAGACCACGATTGTGACGAATTCTCTGAAGATTGCGGATGAATTGAATCGTGCTATAGAGGAGCAACGAATTCAAGCAGAAGTGATTATGCTTGCTGGAAAGACGAATACTGAACAAGATGTTGTGCGCGGGCATATGACGAATGAGTTATTACAACGTTTTAAATTTGATAAAGCTTTTATTTCATGTGGTTCGTTTGATACGAGTGATTGTTATGAATTTGATCTGGAAGAAGCGCATGCAAGTCACATTATGATTCAAAAAAGTCAACTGAGTTATCTCTTAGCGGATAGTAGTAAGCGAGATGCGCATGCGTCGTATCGTATTGATGGTTTTAGCGAAATTGATTATATGATTTCTGATTATGCTAAACCTCAGAATATAGAATATTTTAATCAGAAGCATTGGTTACAGATTTAACTTATAGAAAATGAAGCCTGAGACTTCGTCTTTTTTAAATAAAAGAAGACGCCTCAGGCTTTATTTAATTTTACGAATGGTAACACCTGAGGCTTTGCCCAAGTATAAGTGCCACTAGCAATGAATATTTTTTCGTTGCAGTGGCACTAAAAAACAGCAGACCTCAAGTGTCAAAGGTCTACTGCTTTTATTGAAACGTCCTATCTTAACGTTAGTCTTTTACGGGCATATAAAAGGGGATAGTTGAAAATGACCAATCCAAAAGAACAACTTGTATGTGGGGGGAATGTTTTTCAATTGGTATTGATAATCATTTTCAATTAACATTATACATGATTGATAATGATTGTCAATTAGAAATATATACATTTTTTCGATTTAATTTAAATATAATGATAATGCTAGAGGGACTTTTTCTAAAGACAGTCTACTTATTCGACTATCTATTAAGGTGGTTCATGGTAAAATGATACTAGTTTCATAACAAATCATTTACAATTTTGAATTACATCTTTAGAAATACGAGTTAATTGTTTAAGATGTAGCGTGAGGTGCAAATATGACAAATATTTTAATCGTAGAAGATGAGCAAAATCTTGCTAGATTTATAGAGCTTGAGTTAACTCATGAAAATTATACTGTTGATATAGAGAATGATGGAAAGGCAGGTTTGGACAAAGCATTATCTAAGCCCTATGATTTATATATTTTAGACTTAATGCTTCCAAACATAAATGGTCTAGAAATTTGTAGACAAATTCGTCAAAAAACAACTACTCCAATTATCATCATTACTGCGAAAAGCGAGACATATGATAAAGTAGCTGGGTTGGACTATGGGGCAGATGACTACATTGTAAAACCCTTTGATATAGAAGAATTGCTTGCAAGAATAAGAGCGGTATTGCGCAGACAGCCAGATAAAGATGTTTTAGATATCAATGGTATTATCATTGATAAAGATGCCTTTAAAGTTACTGTTAATGGCCATCAATTAGAATTAACTAAAACAGAATACGATTTACTATATGTTTTAGCTGAAAATCGTAACCACGTCATGCAACGTGAACAAATTCTCGATCACGTATGGGGGTATAATAGTGAAGTAGAAACGAATGTCGTTGATGTTTATATTCGTTATTTACGTAATAAACTCAAACCTTTTAATAAAGAAAAATCCATAGAAACAGTACGTGGCGTAGGGTATGTGATTCGATGATTAAGCGTCAAAAATTAAAATATAAATGGATGCTTATTACGACGCTCATTACCTTCACGACAATATTACTTTTCTGCTTAATTATTATTTTCTTTTTAAAAGATACTTTACGAAGTAGTGAAATTGACGAAGCTGAAAGAAGTTCAAATGATATCGCCAATCTGTTCCATTCTAAATCTTTAAGTGATATATCTGCATTGGATTTAAATGCATCCTTAGAAAATTTTCAAGAAATATTGATTTATGATGATAAGGGTAGAAAGTTAATTCAAACATCAAATGATAATACACTTGCTTATGATAACAAAATTGATTTCAAACATCCTGAACGTATACATATTCATAGAAGCCACGGTATTAATTACTTAGTAATAACTGAACCTATACGTTCGAAGGAATTTTCTGGATACAGTGTATTAGTCCATTCTCTTCAAAATTATGATAATCTCGTTAAATCACTTTATATCGTTGCACTTGCTTTTGGATTAATTGCAACCATTATTACTGCCGGCGTGAGTTATATCTTTTCTTCGCAAATTACTAAACCAATAGTTACAATGTCCAATAAAATGAATCAAATTAGAAGAGATGGTTTTCAAAATAAACTTGAATTAACTACAAATTATGAAGAAACAGACAATTTAATTGATACCTTTAATGAAATGATGTATCAAATAGAAGAATCTTTTAATCAGCAACGTCAATTTGTCGAGGATGCTTCACATGAATTAAGAACGCCACTACAGATTATTCAAGGTCATCTCAATTTAATTCAACGTTGGGGAAAAAAAGATCCAGCAGTTTTGGAGGAATCTTTGAATATTTCAATTGAGGAAGTGAATCGAATAACAAAACTTGTCGAAGAACTACTTTTACTTACCAAAGATAGAGTCAATCATAATGTTTTGGAATGTGAAAATGTAGACATAAATAGCGAGATTCAATCACGTGTGAAGTCACTGCAACACCTACATCCAGATTATACCTTTGAAACACATCTTGCTACTAAACCTATCCAATTAAAAATTAACCGTCATCAGTTTGAACAACTTTTACTCATATTTATTGATAATGCAATGAAATACGATACTGAACATAAGCACATTAAAATTGTTACTCAACTAAAAAATAAAATGATTATGATTGATATTACTGATCATGGTATGGGTATACCAAAAGCTGACTTAGAATTTATCTTTGATCGATTTTATCGTGTAGATAAATCACGTGCACGTAGTCAAGGAGGCAATGGATTAGGACTATCAATAGCTGAAAAAATTGTACAACTTAACGGTGGCATGATTCAGGTTGAAAGTGAACTACAAAATTACACGACTTTCAAAATCAGTTTTCCAGTACTAAATTAAATAAATAGTATTATTTAAGTAACGAATGATTACGATTAAACAAGTTACAAATAAATTATTACAGGGCTTAAATATTAACAATCCTTAAACTAGTACTATAAATAATCAAATCCATCGACATCTATCATTATAAATAAAGATTCCAGTCACTACACTAAGATGCTGACTAGAATAGCTATATCATGTCATACTAATGAGAGGACACCTTCTTCACAAAGATTCTCTTACTATAGAATCGACGAGCTAAACTTGATAGACGGAGATAGCAATTATACGGGAGCGAGACTATGAATTTGGAGTAAATTCTGTCTTGCTCCTATTTTGTATAATAATAGGTAAATGTACTTTAACAATATATGAAATAATGCTATGATAACCATGTAAGCGTTTCATCATTTTTGTGGAGGGTGTTAAATGACTAAGAACAAGAAAGAATTTACAGAGGCTCCTGTAAACTTCGGTGCAAATCTTGGCCTTATGCTAGATTTGTATGATGATTATCTACAAGATCCATCATCCGTACCTGAAGATTTACAAGTCTTGTTCAGTACAATTAAAACAGGTGAAGCTCATATCGAAGCTAAACCTACCACTGATGGGGGTGGTTCACAAGCGGGAGATAGCACAATTAAACGTGTTATGCGCTTAATCGATAATATTCGTCAATACGGACATTTAAAAGCAGATATTTATCCAGTAAATCCTCCAGAGCGTCAAAATGTTCCTAAATTGGAAATCGAAGATTTTGATTTAGATAAAGAAACTTTGGAAAAAATATCATCTGGAATTGTCTCTGAACATTTTAAAGACATTTATGACAATGCCTATGATGCAATTGTTCGTATGGAAAGACGTTACAAAGGACCGATAGCTTTTGAATACACTCACATTAATAATAATAAAGAACGTGTGTGGTTAAAAAGAAGAATTGAAACGCCTTATAAAGCAAGTTTAAACGATAATCAAAAAAAAGAACTTTTCAAAAAACTCGCACACGTAGAAGGTTTTGAAAAATATTTGCACAAAAATTTTGTTGGAGCTAAACGTTTTTCAATTGAAGGTGTCGACACGTTAGTTCCAATGCTTCAACACACAATCACATTAGCAGGTAACGAGGGGATTAAAAACATTCAAATCGGTATGGCTCACCGTGGACGTTTAAATGTATTAACGCATGTCTTGGAAAAACCTTATGAGATGATGATTTCAGAATTTATGCATACAGATCCAATGAAGTTTTTACCAGAAGATGGTAGTTTAGAATTAACTTCAGGTTGGACTTCAGATGTGAAGTATCACCTAGGTGGCGTTAAAACGACTAACTCATACGGAATAGAACAGCGTATTTCTTTAGCGAATAATCCAAGTCATTTGGAAATCGTTGCACCCGTTGTTGCTGGTAAAACAAGAGCAGCCCAAGATAATACACATCAAGTAGGAGCTCCATCTACCGACTTCCATAAAGCAATGCCGATTATTATACATGGTGATGCGGCATATCCAGGTCAAGGTATTAATTTTGAAACGATGAACTTAGGTAGTTTAAAAGGATATTCTACAGGTGGTTCACTTCATATTATTACAAATAATAGAATCGGTTTTACAACTGAACCTATTGATGGACGTTCAACAACGTACTCTTCCGACGTAGCTAAAGGTTACGATGTTCCAATACTACACGTAAATGCCGATGATGTAGAAGCAACAATTGAAGCTATTGAAATTGCAATGGAGTTCCGTAAAGAATTTCATAAAGATGTAGTTATTGATTTAGTAGGTTATCGTCGTTATGGGCATAATGAAATGGATGAGCCTTCTATTACTAATCCAGTTCCATACCAAAATATTAGAAAACATGATTCAGTTGAAATTTTATATGGTAAAAAGTTAGTTGATGAAGGTATTATTTCTGAAGACGAAATGAATGAAGTCATTGACAGTGTTCAAAAAGAAATGCGAACAGCACATGATAAAATTGATAAAAATGACAAAATGAATAACCCAGATATGGAAAAACCAGAATCACTTCAACTACCTTTACAAAGTGATACGAAAGATTTCTCATTTGATCATTTAAAAGAAATCAATGATGCAATGCTTGATTACCCAAAAGATTTTCATATGCTAAAAAAGCTCAATAAAGTACTTGAAAAACGTAGAGAACCTTTTGAAAAAGAGGAGGGGCTCGTCGATTGGGCTCAAGCAGAGCAACTTGCATTTGCAACCATATTACAAGATGGAACTTCAATTCGTTTAACAGGTCAAGATAGTGAAAGGGGAACATTTAGCCATAGACATGCTGTGCTTCATGATGAAGAAAATGGTAATACATTCACACCATTGCATCATGTACCTCAACAACAGGCTACTTTTGATATTCATAATTCTCCATTATCTGAAGCAGCTGTAGTTGGATTTGAGTATGGTTATAACGTCGAAAATAAAGGTAACTTTAACATATGGGAAGCTCAATATGGCGACTTTTCTAATATGTCTCAAATGATGTTTGACAATTTCCTCTCAAGTTCTCGCGCAAAATGGGGTGAGCGTTCAGGTTTAACACTTTTCTTACCACATGCTTTTGAAGGGCAAGGACCAGAGCATTCATCGGCACGCTTAGAAAGATTTCTACAATTAGCCGCTGAAAATAATTCAACTGTAGTTAATCTATCTAGTGCAAGTAATTACTTCCATTTACTACGTGCGCAAGCCGCTAGTTTAGATACATTAGAAATGAGACCATTAATTGTCATGTCACCTAAGAGTCTTTTAAGAAATAAAACAGTAGCTAAACCTATTGATGAGTTTACATCTGGCGGTTTTAAACCTATCATCACAGAAGATATCGATGAACAAAAAGTCAAAAAAGTGATTTTAGCATCAGGAAAGATGTATATTGACCTAAAAGAATATTTAGCTAAAAATCCTAACGATTCTATTCTTCTCATAGCAGTAGAAAGATTATATCCGTTCCCAGAAGAAGAAATTAAAGAAGTATTAAAATCGTTACCTCATCTTGAAAATGTGTCATGGGTTCAAGAAGAACCTAAAAATCAAGGTGCATGGTTATTCGTGTATCCTTATCTAAAAGCACTTGTTGCTAATAAATATGATTTAAGTTATCACGGCAGAATACAAAGAGCTGCACCTGCTGAAGGCGATGGAGAAATTCATAAACTTGTACAAACTAAAATTATTGAAAGTAGCATTAACAATTAACTAGGGGGAAAATAAGTATGGCAGAGGTAAAAGTTCCAGAATTAGCAGAGTCAATCACAGAGGGTACCATTGCAGAATGGTTAAAAAATGTAGGCGATAATGTAGATAAAGGTGAAGCTATCTTAGAACTAGAAACAGATAAAGTTAACGTCGAAGTAGTTTCTGAAGAAGCTGGGGTATTATCAGAACAATTAGCCGAGGAAGGCGATACAGTTGAAGTAGGTCAAGCTGTAGCTGTAGTAGGAGAAGGACAAGTAAACACATCTAACGATAGTTCTAACGAATCTTCACAAAAAGATGAAGCTAAAGAGAAAGAAACGCCAAAACAATCTAATCCGAATTCTAGTGAAAGTGAAAATACACAAGATAATAGCCAGCAACGTATCAATGCAACACCATCTGCACGTCGACATGCGCGTAAAAATGGCGTTGATTTAAGCGAAGTATCCGGAAAAGGCAATGATGTTCTAAGAAAAGATGATGTTGAAAATAGTCAAAAATCTTCAAGTCAAACAGCTAAAAGTGAAAGCAAATCACAAAACAGTGGTTCTAAACAATCTAATAACAATCCATCAAAACCTGTTATTCGTGAAAAAATGTCTCGACGCAAAAAAACTGCTGCAAAAAAATTATTAGAAGTATCAAATCAAACAGCTATGCTTACTACATTTAATGAAGTTGATATGACAAACGTTATGGATTTACGTAAACGTAAAAAAGAACAATTTATCAAAGATCATGATGGTACTAAATTAGGATTTATGTCCTTCTTTACTAAAGCTGCCGTTGCAGCTCTCAAAAAATATCCTGAAGTAAATGCTGAGATAGATGGCGATGATATGATTACTAAACAATTTTACGATATTGGCATTGCAGTATCCACTGACGATGGATTACTCGTACCATTTGTTAGAGATTGTGATAAGAAAAATTTTGCAGAAATTGAACAAGAAATCGCTAATTTAGCCGTAAAAGCTCGTGATAAAAAATTAGGCCTTGATGACATGGTTAACGGTTCGTTTACCATCACTAATGGCGGTATCTTTGGCTCAATGATGAGTACACCGATTATAAATGGTAATCAAGCAGCTATCTTAGGTATGCATTCAATTATTACACGTCCAATTGCAGTTGATAAAGATACAATTGAAAATCGTCCAATGATGTATATCGCATTAAGCTATGATCATAGAATCATCGATGGGAAAGAGGCTGTAGGATTCTTAAAAACAATCAAAGAACTCATTGAAAACCCTGAAGATTTATTACTTGAATCATAATTTGGAACCTAACATACTTAAAAAACAACGACGTAAATCGTCGTTGTTTTTTTGTTCAATATGTCTAAAGTGTAATGATAATCTTATATATATAAATATCTGTAAAGAAATCAAAATAACACGATGTCTTTACAGATATACTTTAGTATTAACCTATCATTGAGCAAGAAATATAACTTCTATAATCGCTAAGATAATAAACACAACAAATGCGATAGTAAAATATTTAAATCTTGGTTGTTGTTTATGATTTAAATTTGTAAATACTTCAATTGCGGAATAAACTGCTATTAGCACAGTAACTGCAAATATAATCCATAAATTAGACATACTCATGCCTCCTTGATTACTTCTTTAATTACATTTTAATACATACAAAATATTTAGCCAATCTGTATGTTTTATTTTTCTAATAAATAACAAATCAACAACTAATAAATATCTGTCTTTATATGAGTGTTCATCATATTCAAGTGTTACAAAATACGTTATAATGTTACCTGTAAAGATAAATAGAGGAGTGTCAGTTAATGAGTGGACTTAGAAGTGTCACTTTAGGAACAAACGATTTATCTAAAACGAAAGAATTATTTAACCACATTATTGGTTTACAACATTCAACTAAAAATGAACATGCCATAAGATTTGGTGACGCTAATTTAAGTCCTGGAACGCGTGTTCACTTTGTTGAAGTTCCAGAGGAAGATTATAAAAATCTACACATAGATAGCGTTGGACTTAGAACACCTTCTGATTCTGGATTAGTAGAATATCAAAATATTTTTGACAACTTTAATATATCCTATAGTTCAATCACTGAACTTAATGGTCTTAAACATTTTACTTTTGAAGATCATAATCAACAAAAATTTGATATTTATTCTAACGAGTTAAATACGGGTATAGGATTAGGTATGCCTGCTTTTGATAGTCCTGTTAACCCTTTACATCAAGTTCAAGGCTTAGGTCCAGTCATTATTAAGGTGAACGAGTTATCTGTCACCACTTCAATTCTCACACAAGTATTTCAATTAGATTTATTTGCTGAGTATCTTCCACATGAAGATGCCCAACAACCGATTCAAGTGTTTCGTATAGGTGAGGGTGGTCTTGGTGGTGAAATCCACTTATTTGAAAGCGATGAAGATATTCAAATGAATACACACGGGCCAATTGAGCAAGTGGAATTCTCTACAAATGATACCCAATTGTATCTTCAAGCAAAAAATCGTTTAGATGAGATTGGTGTTCCATATCAAACTCTCGAACAGGATACTTCAGAATCTCTTAGAATCACTGAAAATAGTGGCATTTCATTTATTTATACACTTGAAAAGTAAATATGATTTAAGGATGGTTATTACATGTTACATGAAACTTGGAAAGAACGTACACCAATTAAAAAAGTAGAAGTGACAAATACTGATGCCAAAAAATTTACAGTTGCAGATATGCTAACTATCGGCAAACAGTATGATGTTATTAACGAAACTGAAGAATATTATCAAATTATAGATAATTCTGGTTTAGTAGGTGGCTATTACAAAGACTACTTTAAAGAGATATAATTTAATCTTTTTCAACCAAATGCGTTATCATTGCATTGGAAATATTTTTCAATCATCAGTTTACATTAACTCGATAATGACTAAATAAGTCATTTATTTTAATCATTTTAAATAAGACTAAGACTATGCACCAAAAACTAATGTCTTAGTCTTTTTTAACATTAAAGGATGGAAATTATGGTACAAACAGTTTACAAAAATTCAGATCAAACAGTTTTTGAAGATGCTAAAGCTTTATTTCAATTAAATAAGAATATACTACTAAAAGGGCCAACAGGATCAGGAAAAACCAAGCTTGCCGAAACGTTAAGTCATGTTATGAAATTGCCTATGCACCAAGTTAATTGTTCAGTAGATCTAGATACTGAAAGCTTATTAGGTTTTAAAACAATTCAAACTAATGAAGAAGGTCACCAAGAAATTGTCTTCATAGACGGTCCTGTAATAAAAGCAATGAAAGAAGGTCACATTTTATATATAGATGAAATTAATATGGCAAAACCGGAAACATTACCTATACTTAACGGTGTATTAGATTATCGACGTCAATTGACAAATCCTTATACTGGTGAAGTGATTAAAGCAGCACCTGGATTTAATGTAATTGCTGCTATAAACGAAGGTTATGTAGGAACATTACCAATGAACGAGGCTTTAAAAAATAGATTTATCGTCATAGAAGTAGATTATATCGATGGTGACATTCTTAAAACAGTCATTAAAGAGCAAAGTAAATTACAAGATGAACAATTGATTCAAGATATTGTTAAATTTAATGAAGATTTACGTACTATGACCAAACAAGGTCAAATTTCTGAAGAGGCTGCAAGTATTCGAGCTTTAATCGACCTTAGTGATTTAGCAACTGTCATGCCTATTGAACGTGCTGTACAACGTACAATTATTGATAAATTAGAGGATGAGCGAGAACAACAAGCGATACTTAACGCTATCGAGCTCAATTTTTAAAGAGGGATAAAAATGAGTGATCGTTTTATAAAATTCAACGATGAACAATTAGATGCAAAACAAGTAATGATGTTACAAGACTTAGCACGTTTACTTTTAAAAAATGAGCAAACGCAAGTTAAAATACAAAAATTCCCTTACTATAATCCTTATAGTAATACACTCATTGCGAGTTGGTTTTGGTCTCATAGACCGAAACATATTGAACAAGCTGGACTAAAAACAGATGTCTTACTCGCAACGTATGGATATCTGAATATGGATCTTTCAATCATCAATCAAGTTTTACACAACAACGATTTTGAACACCCTAAGTTCTTTCATCAATTATTTAAACTTTTAGAGGACGTACGTATATTTGAACATATTAGACAACAAAGACCTAGTACTACAAAAATGATTGATTTACGCATAGAAACACGATTATCTTTTACAGAATCTCAAATTAATTTCTACAAAACTAAAACTGTATATACTGATTTACTTTTTCTTTATTTAGAACATGCATTTTTAAGTCAAAACTTTTTTAATATTCCATCCATACATCCAGCATTTGATGATATTTTAGTTCATATGTATCAGTACTTACCAAATATTTTTCAGAATCAAACATCAGAAGATAATATGTATTTAGCAGAACGTATTATGTATCAAGTGGATGATTTATTAAAGGAAGATATGCTAAATGAATATTACTACTTACCTCAAAAATTATATGAAGATATTTATGCAGATAGTTTTGAAGACTTAAAGCGTACAGATGCGAGCAATACTGATGGTAAAGATAATCAACAGACAGACGAAGATGTAGAAACAGCTGAAGCTGAAACAAAAGCCGCAGACAGTGAGTCTAAAGGCGGGGCATATTTAGAAATGGAGCTACATGAGGGTGAAAACAGTGAAGTTATGGCTGATAATGATACGGCTCGAGAAGGCGACAGCACTGATGATATGACTGATATGATGACCAAAAAAGGAAAAGGGTCAGAAAATACACTTGATCATGATGAAGGTGGATTTATAGGACAAAACCAAGCTTTTGCTTTAAAAGGCATTAATAAAGACGTAAGTATTGAATGGAATATCCCTGATATTACACCTCAAAATGTGATAGATTATCAATATTCAAAAAATGATGTACAGTTTGAAATTAAAGATTTAATACAAATTATCAAAAAGACCATCGACAGAGAACATGAAGATGAAAGACATAATTTAACAAAGGGCCGTTTACAAAAAGACCTTATTAATTGGTTTATTGATGATCAATTTAAGTTATTTTACAAAAAACAGGATTTAAGTAAGACATTCGATGCAACATTCACCTTACTCATTGATGCATCAGCGAGTATGCACGATAAAATGGATGAAACGATTAAAGGTGTCGTCTTGTTCCATGAAACATTAAAATCTTTGAATATTAAACATGAAATACTAGCATTTAATGAAGATGCTTTTGAAGCTGACCAACGTCAACAACCAAATATCATTGATGAAATCATTAATTATAATTACTCTATCTTTGAAAAAGAAGGCCCACGTATCATGACATTAGAACCTCAAGACGATAATCGTGACGGCGTAGCTATCAGAATTGCGAGCGAGCGTTTATTACAAAGAAGTCATGAACAACGCTTTTTAATCGTATTCTCAGATGGTGAACCGTCTGCATTTAATTACAGTCAAGATGGTATTTTAGATACGTATGAAGCTGTTGAACGTGCGCGTAAATTTGGTATAGAAGTATTTAATGTCTTTCTTAGCCAAGAGCCAATTACTGAAGACATTGAACAAACCATTCATAACATATATGGCCAATTTGCTTTATTTGTAGAAGGTGTGGAACATTTACCGAGTCACTTATCACCATTACTAAAAAAATTGTTACTTAAATCTTTATAAAAGTTAGTTTATCAATTCAAAATCTCTAACTTGTAACTTCATAGATATAAATCATTACGTATTTTTGACGAAGTAATTACATCAATTGTACAATGTTTTAATTTTCTGAAATTTTATATAGACTAATATTTCTTTATTATGATAGAATATTGAATGTTGCATTATTAGATAAAAAGGAGCAGCATTATGAATAAAAATACGTGGATTATAGGCTTTACTTTATTCGCTATGTTCTTTGGCGCAGGTAACCTTATATTTCCAACACAACTTGGACTCGAAAGTGGTCATTTCTTTTGGCCAGCCATACTAGCCTTTGCACTAACGGGTATTGGATTACCGCTTCTTGGCGTTGTGGTAGGCGCACTTGATAAACATGGTTATATTGGGTCTTTTAATAAAATATCACCACGATTTTCGTTAATCTTTTTAATTATCATATATCTCACTATAGGACCATTATTTGCGATACCACGTACAGCTTCAACTTCATTTGAAATGACTGTGACTCCTATTGCACAAAATAGTGGGAATTTAGCATTATTTATTTTTACAGTAATCTATTTTTTGATCGTTCTTTATTTATGCTTGAATCCTAATAAGATGATAGATCGAATTGGTTCATTACTTACACCTTTATTACTTATTACCATTGTCGCTATGATTATTAAAGGTTTTGTAGATTTTAGTGGACATTCTTCAAATTACGGAATGACAAATGCTTATCATTCCAATTTAAGTGGATTTTCACAAGGATTTACACAAGGTTACCTTACAATGGATGCTATCGCTTCAATTGCATTTTCAATGATTGTTGTTAATGCGATTAAAACAACAGGAATACAGCATGCTGATAAAATCTTTAAACAGACCATTATTGCTGGTCTCATCGCTGCAATCGCATTAGTATTTATATATATTTCGCTAGGGTACATAGGCAATCATATTAATATTCCTTCAGACACTCTAAAGGAATTGAAAGCTAAAGATCAAAATATAGGGACGTATTTACTCACAACAATGGCAACGAAGGGCTTTGGAACTTTCGGAAAATACTTACTTGGTATTATCGTATCATTAGCATGTTTAACTACTGCTTGTGGATTAATTGTATCAGTAAGTGAATATTTCCACAGAATACTACCTAAGATACCTTATAAAGTATTTGTGATATTTTTCATTTTAGTTAGTTTCATTCTAGCTAACCAAGGACTTAATTCCGTAATTAAAATGTCAGTCCCTGTACTCAGTGTGATCTATCCAGTGGCTATTACAGTTATTTTGTTAATACTCATTGCTCGCTTCATACCTACAAAACGTATTGCACAACAAATACCGCTAATTATTGTAGCAATTGAATCAATCTTAAGCTTAATAACGACACAAGGGTGGATACGTATTTCATTTATAGATGATTTACCTTTAAAAGAATATTCACTTGAATGGTTCCCAATTGCTGTTGTAGCAACTCTTGTTGGTTATATGATTAGTTATTTTGTTAAACAATCTAACATTGTATATCAAAAAGAATAAGTAAATTTAAAATAAAAAGCACTCGTCAAATAAGTGATTGACTAAATCTAAATCACATGTGACGAGTGTTTTTTATTATTTACGCATAGCTAATAGATGCTGTTTCAAATCTTTTTCTAACTCATTAAGTTCTTTCTCTGCAACTTGACGTTTCTGTCTACCATCTTCTTGAATTTGAAGTGTTTGTTCAATTGTTTCAATAATGTCATTTTGTGTTGTCTTTAACGTTTCGATGTCCACGATGCCACGCTCATTCTCAGCTGCCGTTTCAATAGCATTTTCCTTTAACATTGACGCATTTTGAGTAAGTAACTCATTCGTAGTATCGGTAACCGAACGTTGTGCTGAAACAGCATTTCTTTGTCTCATCAAAGTTAGGGCAATAGCCATTTGATTTTTCCATAAAGGAATACTTGTTAAAATTGAACTTTGAATTTTTTCGGCTAAAGCTTGGTTGACATTTTGTATCATACGGATTTGAGGTGCAGTTTGAATAGCAATTTGCCTAGATAATTGTAAATCATAAATGCGCTTATCTAAACGATCCACAAACTGTTCCATATCAGCAGTTGCCTGAATATCCATTTGATTACCAGTTTGATGCGCCTTTTCACGTAACTGTGGTATGGTTTCTGTCAATATCTCTTTTTTCTTTTTTTGAGCCGCTAAGATATATAAAGTAACGTTATCAAAATAAGTTTTATTTTGCTGATATAATTGATCAAGAAATTCAACATCTTTAGTTAACTGATCTTTATGTTTTTCTAATTGAATAGTAATACGATCAATTTGAGAACTTACAGATTGCATTCTAGAAAACACTTCATTAATAGAAGCTTTAGTACGTTTAAATAAACGCTTTAATCTAGATTGTTTTTCTGGATTTATGTCATTTGGATTTACAGATTTTAATTTTCCCATTAATTGACTTAAAGTTTCCCCAACTGGTCCCATATCTTTTGATTGAACATCATCTAAAATTTGATGCGAAAAATGAGACATCTTTTGTTGAAGATTAGCACCATATTTTAACAATCCTTCATGATTAAGTGGCTCAATTTGCTCACTTATTGATTTAATTCTTTGTTTATCATTTTCAGTTAATTGGATTTCAAGATCTTCAGCGATTGTATGATGATCAGTTGATTGATTATTCATATAGTAATCAAGTGGATGTGACTGATTACTACTTCGTTCACTTACCATCTCACTCATCTCTCCATTTCTATTAATTATTATGTCGACGTTGCTGTTCTAATTTATTTAATTCTATTTCAACATCTAGTCGCTCATAATCTTCCTCATTAAGCCTTTTAAGGTCAGCAATGAGCGTTCTCTTTATTTCATCTAGAGTAATACGTGTTTGTTCTAATTTTAGCTTTTCATCTTGCGACTTACGTGGCATTCTTGCAAGACGTGTATACGAGTCTACTAAGTTAAGTGCATTATCCAAATGAGAATAGAAAAAGCTTTCAACTTTAAAAAACATCGCGGGTCTTTGCTTAATGCTTGTATGAATAGAACGAGAAATTCGATATATATCATTTACTTGTCTAAAATCTTTGATTGAACGAATATTAATAAATGACTTTAAGATATTTCTAATTTTAGTATGTGCATGATGAAGCTGTGATTGAACATATCTGTAATCTCTTCTTGATAAACCAATTTCATTAAGATACTTTCGTGAAGTGAGCCTTTGCGTAGGGAAGTATGATGCAATGAAACTACCAAAACTGATAAGCATGTCTATAATGAATGATAAATCCAACGCAAAAACAGTAATAAGCCAAACAATAAAGGCCACTGGTATACCCACTAACACTCCAAATATACGTGAAATGTTATATCTCAAGTGTCATCTTCCTTTATATTAAAGTCTTATATTATAAACCTAAATTGTCTTAAACTCTGATAAAGATTCATCAAGGTCTAATTCTTCAATATTGTAATTAGACACTTGTGAAGCCGGTGAAGCACCTTGGATTACAGAATCAATAAACTGTTCTAATTCTGTATCGTCGCCCTGAGCATATATATCTACGTAGTCCTCAACATTTTGGACTGTACCTTTAATATTAAATTGATGAGCAATACGTTGCGTGTAAAATCTAAATCCTACACCTTGTACTGTACCAAAAACTTGAATATGTTTACGTTGCATAAAATCACCTCTTGTCTTTATTATACGTATTTTAATTGTAAAAAACTAATATTTGCTATTCAAAAAATTGTTTATATCACAAGTCTTGAAACTTGATTTTAAAACATGAAAAGTTAAAATTATTGATGTAGCTTTATAGTAGGGAAGGGGAAATTAATATGTGGACAGTAGTCAAGATCAGGGCTGACTACGAAGGTTGGTGGCTATTTGAGGATTGGCCACAAAAAATTGTGGAACAATCAGAATTTACTACATACGACCAAATGTTGGATTATTACATAAATGTATTAAACCATAGTAAGAAATGTTACGACAATTATGTAGTAGGGAAGTATAATATACATGCTTTTTACAACAATTGCGATTTAAACTTTTGTGAAGACTGTGAGGAAGATTTACAAATATTTTATAGTTTTATTATTTTAAAAAATAATGAGGTTTATTTTAATCTTCCAAAAATAGATTGAATGATAATTTTCTATAATTGTATTGCAATTTAGCTATGACTAAACTATAATGATTATTAAGCAATTGTTTTATTCCATATTGCAAAGAATATTTGATTTATATTAAATTTTAGACATGTATTTTTTGTAATATGCGAATAATGCATATTGAAAGAATTTAGTCTTGGAGGTTTCAGAATTATGAAACAAGGTACAGTTAAATGGTTTAATGCCGAAAAAGGTTTTGGTTTCATCGAAGTTGAAGGAGAAAACGACGTATTCGTACACTTCTCAGCAATTAACCAAGAAGGATACAAATCATTAGAAGAAGGTCAATCAGTTGAATTTGAAGTAGTTGAAGGCGATCGCGGTCCTCAAGCTGCAAACGTTGTTAAACTATAATAAATAGATTGTAATCATTGACTTTAACTAACACCTTACCAAGCAGTAAGGTGTTTTTTATATCAATACATACCGTATCACAGAAGGAAATTGATTTTAATTTCTTTCTGTTTTTTTATCCCCAAAATAAGAATTATGAGTATCTCATTATTTTTGCATGTCTGTGTCTAAAGACAAGCAAAACTTTCGTTAAATAATATAGCCTGCAATATAATTTTTTATTGATTTATTAATGTAAACTCTTTATAATTTAAAAAGATAAGTAGGGGGGAGGAGACAATGTTATGCCAAATCCTTTTAAATTATTGCAGGTTTCAATTGGTCGTTTTTATTTTGGTTACCGTGGTCGTTTCATTAAATGGTAAATTTTAAAATTGAAAAATTAAGACTAAATAATTTATTCATATCACTAAGTATTGTTATTATTACTACTATTGTACTAAATATAAGCATTGGAATAATAGCATACCTTAAATTATCTGAATATTGTGAATTTTTATCGATGATTCTTTCTCTTATAATAAGTTTTATAATAATACCTACTTATCTCTCTTCAATATTTAATTATAAAACTAATCCATTTAAATTGTTAACTATAAAAAATTTACTTTCATATTTTATAATCTTATTAATTTTAATAGTTTATGTTGATGATTATAAGTTAATCATATTTTATTTCCTTATAGCTTTAGGGGAAGAATTTTTATTTAGGGAAGTAGTATTTAACATTTTGCTAAATAACTTCAGTTTATTAACTTCTATTTCTATTGGTTCTTTACTATTTGCTTTAATCTTACATCTCAATGAGTCATTAGAATCTAATCTATTAATAAGATTTCCCTCAAGTATAATTTTGTATGTTATAAGATATAAATTCAAACTTAGTTTTTCAATTATAACTCATTGGATATATAATATTTTTATTGTAGTAATGAGGTGATTTTCATGAAATCAATATTATTATCCCTATTTTTAAACTGTTTATTTTTCTCAATTTTAGCTCTTTTAGAATTACGCATTGATGTTTACTTGGCAAATTTATTAATTATTTTAGTCCCATCTATTACATCAGCTATCTTAATTATTTTCACTTCAAAAACAAAATTATATTTATGGTTAAATGTAATTTCAAACCTAATTTTTTACATTATTTATAGTAAATATATCATGCATCTAGATGGTTATCTATCCTATATCGAGAGGGCGCAAATCAATAATAGTGATATAGAAATTAAAATATCTCCAAATATGCTTGAATTATCTCAGATTATATTTTTATTTTTTGTTTATTTAATACCTCAAATGATTGTAGTTTTTATTAAACATAAAAGAGGTGAAATCAATGCTAGAATTTAGAAATGTATATAAATCTTTTAAGAAGAAAGAAGTATTATGTGATGTTAATTACAAATTATCTGCTGGAGAAAAGGTTGGTCTTATAGGTTCTAATGGGTCTGGAAAATCAACATTAATGAAACTTATAGCTAAAACTCAATTACCATCTAAAGGAAATGTTTATTTTAACAATATAGATATACATAAATCTCACAATATGATAAAAGATTTTTCTTTCATGATAGGACAAATATATTATCCTGAGTTAAATGCAAGACAAAATATTGAAAATTACCTAAAAATTAATAATAAGATTAGCTATATAAGTGAAATTCAAACGATGCTAAACATTGTAGGTTTAGAAGATAATGAAAAGAAGGTTAAAAATTATTCGTATGGAATGAAACAAAGACTTTGTTTAGCTATTTGTTTAATTACCAAACCAAAAGTAGCTGTATTAGACGAGCCATTCTTAGGTCTGGATCCGTTAGGGGTAAGGGAATTAAATAATATCATTGATAAATATTCAAAAGAAAAAAACACTTTATTTTTAATATCTAGCCACCAGTTAAAAGAATTAGAAGATCTTTGTGATAGATTTCTATTACTCGAAAACCATCAAATTAGAGAAATTGACTTACATAATAGAATATTCACTCAAAAGTTAATATTCAAAAATACTTTAAACAATGCTCCAGAACTAAAAGCTAATTTCAATTTCATTAAAAAAATTGATGGAAATTCAATAACAATTATAAATAAGGATGAAGAAGTAGATCTTACAAATTTACTTAATTTAGTAGGTAAAAATCCCTTAATAAAAATAGAAAGTAATGATAATCTATTATCTTCATATTTCTATAAAGAGTAGGTAATATTATGTTTAAATTTAACTTCTTTTATATTTCAAAGATTCGTGCAACATGGATGCTTTACCTCATTGGGATTTATCCTCTCTTGATATTCCTAGCTGAATTACTTAATAGTAATTTTCTTTCATTATCAGCAACTCATAAGAATAGTGTAAGCTTTTTAGAATTATTTATCGCAATTTATGATACTCAACAAAAAGCAATGCTATCACTTATAATTATTGGATATTTATCTTCTTTATTATTTTATAGCGAAATTAGCACAGGAAGACTATTGTTTTATAAGGATCAAAGTCGCTACAAAATTTTTAATTCTAAATTAACATCTATTATTTCTAGTTATTTTATATTCTTATCCATTTTATTATTATCAACGTTAGTAGTTTATTTGTTTTATGTTAACAACCATGAATATTCATCTCATTCTTTTATGTTAAATAACTCAGAATTAAATCATACTCTAATCTTAAATCTTCTTGGAATCTTTTTAACTGATTTATTCTTAATTTTCTATGTTGTTATTTTTTCTGTGAAATTTAATTCTGGGATAACTATTATCAGTATGATTTTATGTTACGTGGTCATAAAGATTACAGACAATATTAATAAAATCAAGTTTTTCCCTTCAAATTTCACAAATTTAGATACCGATAAAAGTTTTATTTTCAACTTATCAATAATGAGCTCTATTACTATTGTTTATATATTCATTATTTACCTCTTAGCAATTACGATTTTCAGAAAAATTCAATTTTAAATTTCATTTAATTTAATGTAAGTATAAACGCCTCGGATAGATATACTGTACCTATCCAAGGCGTTTTCAAATAGTTTTTAATCGAAATCATATTGATAGTAGTTGAGCTTTTACTCGCTCACTTTTTAGAATTATTTCGTATCATTAATAATTAACTGTCTCAATGATTGACGTTTAATCACTTCACGTGCTTTTCCATCTTTCAAGAAAAATACTGGAGGTTTTTGCATTTGATTATAATTTGAAGCCATTGAATAATGATACGCACCAGTAGAAAGTACTGCTAGGTAATCACCTCTATGAACAGAAGAGGGTAATTGGGCATCTCGTACGATAATATCACCAGATTCACAGAGTTTACCTGCAATTGTTACAGATTCATTAGCTTTTTCATTTCTGTTAACTAACAACGCCTCATACTGTGCACCATAAAGTGCAGTTCGTATGTGATCACTCATTCCGCCATCAACTGATACATATTTATTAACTCCAGGGATATCTTTAATTGTACCAACCTCATATAAAGTGATACCTGCTTCTCCAACAATTGAACGGCCAGGTTCTATCCCAATTTCAGGAATATTGTACTGCAATGCTTGCGCAGTTTCTTTAATAGCTTCAGTAATTTCAGATATTCCTTGCTCAATAGGGAAACTTTCATCTCCTTCGACATATTTAATTCCGAAACCACCGCCTATGTTTAGTAAACTCACTTCAATTCGTTCACTTGCTAACCAATTAAGCACAATTTTAGCTGTCTTAATCATCGCCTCAGTGCCTTCGATTTGAGAGCCAATATGGAAATGTATACCTTTAAGTTGCAAATGTTTCGTTGCTTTTACTTTATTAACTGCATTTAATGCTAGACCGTGTTTGATTGATAATCCAAATTTACTATCTTCCTGTCCAGTTTGAATAAATTCATGTGTATGGGCTTCAACCCCAGGATTTACACGTAATACAACATCTACATTACTATCAGCATATTTATCAATAAGATCTATTTCCTCGAGCGTATCCACTACAAAATAACCAATCTGACTATCTAATGCATATTGAATCTCGCGTTTCGTCTTGTTGTTCCCATGGAAGTGAATACGTTTCGAATCAAATCCTGCTTCAAGAGCAGTATAAAGTTCACCTTCAGAAACAACATCTAATTGTAAATTTTCTTCATCAATTAATTTAACCATCTGAATACAAGTGAAAGCTTTTGAGGCATAAGATATATTGTAGCTTAAACCACTTGCTTCAAATGCTTTATGATATCTTCTTATCTGATTACGAATTTGGTCTTCATCGTAAACAATCGAAGGTGTACCAAAACTTTGTGCAATAGTTTTTAAGCTTGTACCTCCCATTGTCAGTTCGCCATTATCATTATAATTAACTACCATTTATAAATACTCCTTCATAAGAGAATCGTGATTCATTGCGCTTAATTGTTCTGAATTTGCGCCAACACCTTTAAATGTAAATTCATCTATGCGTATATCCTTATTATATAATATGACTTCGTCTTGTGCATGAACTTCGTCATCAACTTCAATAAACATATGACTCATCATTAGTGCTCTAATTGGATATCGCTTGCCATTAATTATAGCTTCGTGTTTTGCTCTTGATTTTAGAATACCATCGCCATAACCTATATCAACAACAGCTAATTGAGTGTGGTCATTCTTTACTTCAAAGGCGAAACTATATCCACAATAATCACCTTTATTTACATCACGAACTTGTATAACATTACCTTTAACAGTCAAAGATTGAGTAATGCGTTCTTCATTTATAAGACTATATGGTCTTGAACCATAAAGGGCAATTCCAACTCTAGCATGAGTGTGATGAGGAAGTAACATTTGATTCTCACGAAAATAACTTGCACTATTTTGTGAATGTATCATATCAAAATGATAATTTTCATTTAAAAGTGTATTTATCAAGTTTAACCAAGCATCACGTTCCATTTTATATTCATCTACGTCAAATTCGTCTGCATACCCAAAATGCGTCCATATTCCTGAAATAATCATTTTATCTTGATTATTTTGATCATGATCTTTTAAAACTTCACGTATTTCTTCGATATTTCTAAAACCGGAACGATGTAATAAATTTTCATATTCTAAATGTACATGAATGCCTTTTAAATCTTGTTTATATTTATAATAATAATTTAAAGAGGGGAGTGTCATATGAATATCATAACGTTTTACTAAATCAAAATCATAAACAGGATTCATTAAAAATATAGTTGCTTCAGGTGCTATTTTTCTAACTCGTATAGCTTCATTTAATGAAGTTGTGCTAAATGTATTAATTTCCGCTTTTAAAAATGTTTTCACTGCAAACTCAAGTCCATAATGATATGCATTGTTTTTTACAACTGCCATTATTGGTTCGTTATTTTTTACTTTTACTGCATTCTGATAAAATGCTTCTGTGTCTAATGACCAAATTGCTGTCAATTGCTTTACACCTCTTTATAATTTCTTAACAAATGCTCGTAATAATTTACAACGTCAATTAATATTTTCTCATCAAAATTAAGATGGGCAGTATGAAGACCAGTCACAAAACCTTTTTCATTGTTTTGAGTACCAACAAATACAAAATATGAAGGGGCAAGTTGTTGACCATAAAAACTAAAATCTTCACCGAACAGGAAGGGTAGTTTTTTTTCAACTATTTCTAAATTTGCACCTTTTATAGCGTTCTCAACGGCTTGACGTAATTGTGGATGATTCATTGTTGGTGGATATCCTTCTTCAAATTTAACCTCACATTCAACATTAAATAATAATTGAACACTTTTCGCAATTTTATGCATTTGGTGTTTTACAATAGCTAAATCTTCTGTGTCATATGTACGAATTGTACCTTCAAGATAACCATGACTCGGTACTGTATTAATAGCTTCACCAGCTTCAAAATGACCCATATGAATAATGTTACGTTTCAATCCATTCAAATGAAATTGTTGGATTTGGCCGATTTGACTTAAGACATGCTGTAACCCCTCACCACATGAATGACCTTGCTCCTTATCAGCAACATGACTAGATAATCCTTTTAAAAAGAAGCGATATTCAGTGGCACTTGCAGTGATTTCTTCATCTCGAATTACAATTTTACCTTCTTTTTCAAACGGATTAACGTGAAAACCAAACACCGCTTCAATAGGGTACTTGTCAAAAGCGCCAGCTTTGATTAAACGATTAGCTCCTCCACCGGTTTCTTCGGCAGGTTGAAATATAAACACTACATTATGAGGTAATTCAGATTTGTCATACAATGCTTTACACCTTTTAACAAAAAGCATAAGTGCTGTCGTATGACCATCATGACCACACGCGTGCATGACATTATCATTCTTACTTTTAAAATCAATATCATTTTCTTCATAAATTGGTAACGCGTCTATATCTGCTCTGAATGCAATAGTGTGGTGACTATTACCTTCCAAATAAGCAATAACACCAGTTTTAAGTGGTCGGTCGTAAGGTACGCCTAAATCCTCTAAAAAAGATGTTATATACGATGTCGTTTCAAATTCATGTAAACTTAATTCTGGATACTGATGTAAATGTCTTCTGTGCAATGTAACGAATTCTAACTCGTTCATAAAATTATCCATCCCTTATATAACTATTTCTTTAATATTTCAATGTGTATCATTCTATAATAAAAAGGCGAAATTAATGATTAATGCATCATATATAAATTAATCATTGGATTCCACCTTGAACATATTTTTTATCTACACAATTATTCTATGTCGTTATTCATTATTTAATTTACGCAGTGCAGACACAATCTCACGTTTTGAGTCTTGAACTTCTGAAGTTTGTTTAATTACTTTAGCAGGCGTACCAGCAACTACAGCTCCAGCTGGCACATCTTGAGTTACAATAGCTCCAGCTGCTACAATAGCACCTGCACCAACGCGTACACCTTCAAGAATAACAGCATTTGCTCCAATTAAAACATTGTCTTCAATGACAACTGGGGAAGCACTTGGAGGTTCAATGACACCAGCTAAAACAGCACCTGCACCAACATGAACATTTTTTCCTGTTGTAGCTCGGCCACCAAGTGTTGCGTTCATGTCTATCATTGTTCCTTCTCCTACAATAGCTCCAATATTAATCGTAGCACCCATCATAACCACAGCACCATCTTCAATGATTGCTTGCTCACGAATAAACGCACCTGGCTCAATACGAGCATTTGTGTTTGTTAAATCTTTAAGCGGTATAGCTGAATTACGACGATCCATCTCAATTTCTAATTCAGTGATTAATGAATGATTTTGTTGATAAAATTGTTTCCATTCATCTGCTTCACAGAAAATTACTTTTGAATGTTCAGAGCCAAAAACTTTAAAAGATTCTGGGAATGTGACATTTTCAAAATGACCATTTACATAAACTTTGAGTGGTGTTGATTTCTTAGCATCACTAATATATTGAATGATTTCTTGAGCTGATAAATGTTGTACCATAAGTTGAATAACTCCTTTGATTTATAGATTATTAAAAGTATAAAAACCTGGGTTTTTGTGAATTAATTTTTCTGCAGCGCCAATGGCACCATTTGCAAAGATATCTTTTGATTGTGCTTTATGTGAGATAGTAATTGTTTCATCAGTACCTGCAAATAATATGTCATGTTCCCCGACAATCGTACCACCACGAACAGCATGTATACCTATCTCATCATGAGTTCTCTTCTCTGTTTTTTCGTGTCTATCATAAACAGGCGAGACATTGTCACGTAATTCTTTAATGACATCATACAATTTAACTAATGTGCCACTAGGAGCATCGACTTTTTTATTATGATGCGCTTCTGTAAGTTCGATATCGAAATCTTGAAGTAGGGGAACTGCAGTTTCTAATATTTTAGTTAATGCATGGACACCGTAACTCATATTTGCACTAAAAAATACAGGTGTTCTTTGACTTAGCGTTTCCAATTTTTGTATTAACGTTTCTTTTTCACCTGTAGTTGCTATGACAAGAGGCAAATTGAATTGTTCTTCTAATAGAGGAAAGAGCAATTCAGGATTTGAAAAGTCAATAGCAACATCAGCTTCTTTACATTCACTAATGTGTTGATATTGTGAATAAGGTGTCGACGCTTTTGAAGTTCTATCTATAACTCCAACAATTTCATGACCTTTATCTTCAGCTAATCGTGCAACTCTTTGATTCATTGCACCATATCCAATTAATAGTATGTTCATTATTGTTCACCTGCTTTAAATTGTTCAAATGCTCGTTCAACTTGTTTACATTGTGCTTCTTCTAAAGGCACTAATGGTAATCTCACTTCGTAGTGACCATAACCCAAATATGTGGTAAGAACTTTAATAGGTATTGGGTTAACGTCAAGTGACAACGCTTCTAACAATTTCTCGATAGGTTTAAAGTAATTAGTAATATCGGTTTCATTTTGTCTTTGGTCATATAAATATTGAAATTCTTGTGGAATTACATTCGCAATTACAGAGATGACACCATTACCTCCACGTTGATAGAACTTCACAACATTGTCGTCATTCCCACTATATAATGCAAATTCATTTGTATTAATACGTTGTTTTACTTGATCAAAATAATCAAAATCATTTGTCGCATCTTTTAAAGCAACGATATATGGATTATGACTGAGAATTTCAACTGTTTCTGGTTCTATCGTCATGTTTGTTCGTGATGGCACATTGTAAAGAATTACTGGTAATTTCACTTCATTTGCGATTGTCTCAAAATGTTGAATTAAACCACGTTGATTCGTTTTGTTGTAGTAGGGCGTAATCAACATGACTGCATCTGCACCAATTTCTTTAGCACGTATTGAAGCTTGAATTGATTTATACGTATTATTAGTGCCAGTACCCGCAATAACAGGAACGCTATGATTCACGAGTTTAACTACTGTTGCCAATACTTTCTCTTTTTCTTCGTCACTTAATGTAGGACTTTCTGCTGTAGTGCCATTCACTATAATTGCTTGAATATTGTTATTTAAAAGAAATTTAACATGTCTTTCTAATGCGTCGAAATCAACCTCATTATTGGTAAAGGGAGTCGCTAATGCTACACCAACGCCTTCAAACATGTGTGTCATATTATCTTGCTCCTTTCAAAGTTAAAATTTGTTCTAACACTTGAACTGCATTTAATGCTGCGCCCTTGAGCAAATTATCAGAGGTACACCATACATGGAACGTATTTTCAAGAGAGTCATCTCGGCGGATACGTCCTACAAACACTTCATCTTTGCCAGTAGAATGAATGGCTAATGGATATTCATTTTTACTTGGATTATCTACAAGAACAACACGTTGATCTTGTGCAAATAATTCTTGTATCTCTTTAACTGTAGTGTCTTGATTTAAAGTCACATCGATTTCAATACTGTGACTATCTTGTACTGGTACACGTACACATGTGGCAGTCACTTTTAAGTCTTGGTCGTTGAGAATTTTTTTCGTTTCATCAATCATTTTTTGTTCTTCTTTTGTATACCCATTTTCAAGAAAAACATCTATATGTGGTAATACATTATTGTAAATTGGATACGGATATGCTTCAGGTTCTTTTCCATTAGCACCTTCAGCTAAATCTCTTTTACCTTTAACACCAGAACCTGATACGGCTTGATAAGTCGTATAAGCGACACGTTTTAAACCATATGCATCTTGTAAAATTTTAAGAGGTACAACTGATTGAATTGTAGAGCAATTTGGATTAGCAATAATACCACGTGTAAATTGAGGCTCATTCACTTCTGGAACAATTAAATCGACATCTTCAGCCATTCTCCATTGGCTAGAATTATCAATAACAATGGCTCCAGCCGCTTCAAATAGTGGAGCAAAGTGCTCACTTGTGCTACCTCCTGCACTCATTAAAATATAATCAAAATGTTCACTTGCTGCTTCATCAGTTAATTCTTGAACAGTATACAATTGTCCTTGAAATTCAACTTTTTTTCCTGCTGAGCGAGCAGAAGAAAATAATACTAATTCATCAAAAGGTATTTGTTTTCGATCTAGTGTCTCTAACATTTTTGTTCCAACTAATCCGGTTGCTCCGGCTACTGCTAATCTTGTCATAATAAATAGTCACTCCATTCTTAATATTGGTAATTTTTAGAAAATTTATAATAAATATATCATATGAATGCTAAATTTCGAAGGCATGATACAATTCTTCTACTGCTTTTTCACCATTTTCTTCGTCTATTACATAAGAAATGCTAATTTCCGATGTCGTCGTTTGATAAAATGGAATATCTGAATTGATAAGTGTCGTAAAAGCTTTTGATGCTACTCCTGACATATCTCTCATACCTGATCCAATTAAAGATATTTTGACATATGCTTCATTAATTTTATAATCAAGTGCTGAAAAGTGTGTTGATAAATTTTCCAGAATTGAAGAAATTTGATGTGCATCACTATCTTTAATTGAAAAAGATAATTGTAAACCTTCTAAATTTACAATTTGAGAAATCATATCAACATTTACAGATTCTTCTTCCAATGCGGTAAACAATTGTGTCAGTAACTGATTATCCGGTAGGGGATAACTTATCGTGACGTGCATCATGTGTGTATCCAATGCGACACCAGTTACTGCTTTTTTCTCTAATAAATCACTTTTAGACATAATCCATGTTCCTTTCACATTTGATAACGTTCTTCCTAAGTAAAGTGGAATATCATAATTCTTAGCTAATTCAACACTTCTCGTTTCAAGTACACCTGCACCAAGCGCGCTCATTTCCATCATTTCCTCATAAGAGACATATTCTAAACGCTTCGCTTCATTAAGTATTCTAGGATCTGTTGCATACACACCATCAACGTCAGTGTAAATTTCACAAGGTGTCTGATTACTTGCTGCTAAAGCTACAGCTGTTGTATCAGAACCACCTCGTCCAAGTGTAGTAAGTTCGAAATCTTCATTTATACCTTGAAACCCAGCTACAACTAAAATGTCATGATTTTTAAAAGCCTCATTAAAAATATTAGGATTAATTTCTGCTATTTTACTTTTTAAGTGATGTCCTACAGTCTTAATGCCAGCTTGATAACCTGTCATCGCTTTAGCATTTACACCTATATCATTGAGTACCATAGAAAGGTAAGAAACCGTTTGTTGTTCACCCGTTGTTAATAGCAATGCAAGTTCTTGATCTTTAGGGGTAGAAGTAAGACTTGATACATTATTCATCAATTGATCAGTTGTCTTACCCATAGCACTGACAACAACGATTAATTCTTCACCATCTTCAATGCGTGTTTTAAGCATTTCAGCGATATTTTTTATTTTTTTAAAATCACTGACGGAAGAACCGCCAAATTTTAAAACACTTCTATTCAATTTCAGTCCTCCTATAATTAGAGGAGACATACACAGTATAAAAAAGAACAAGTTCGGAATGCCGAACTTGTTCTACATTTATGTACAAGTGATGCACTCCATTATTTAATAATAATGACAAACTTATAGCTCTTAACCATTAAGTCCAACGATTCATAACTGCTATTATGAATCATTTCGGCATCTCACCCTTTTAACTCTATAATTGTTAGCAGACAAATTATCTAAAGTTTACTCATGATTGATGCGCCTCATCAAAATCTTATTCAATTGATATGTTTTCATTATACATAGACAATATATCTATGTAAACCAATATTTTAGATTTTTTAAAATATACTGAAAATTTAAGGGTGAATTCACACGATAAGTCATTTTTATAAATTTAATACGCTTATTACAAATTAAATAGCTTATCTAGATTTTCTAAGTATTAGTATTTCAAAGTATATATTTTTAATTTTTTCAATGTTAAAAGCTTATAGCTGAGACGATAACAATAATTAATCTAATATTCATACCGAATAAAGATTAAACTTTATATAAACAAAGAGCCCGGGACATTGATAAATATCCCAGACTCTTGTGTAAATGTTAAAACAATTATTAATTATTTTGTAATACACCAATTTCTTGTAAGTATTCCTCATAAGGTACTTCTTTAGAAAGGGCACCAGCTTGATTCAAGTCAATCACTCGATTTGCGATTGTATTAATAAATTCAAAATCATAAGAAGTGAAGATGATAGAACCTTTAAATGATTTTAATCCGTCATTTACAGCAGTGATACTTTCCAAATCTAAATGGTTTGTTGGCTCATCAAGTAAAAGTACGTTAGCACTTGATAACATCATTTTACTTAACATGCAACGTACTTTTTCTCCACCTGAAAGCACGCTTGCTTTTTTCTTAACTTCCTCACCACTAAATAACATGCGACCTAAGAAACCACGTAAAAATGTTTCAGTTTGTTCATCTTCTGGAGCGTATTGACGTAACCATTCAACTAAATTCATATCGACACCATCAAAGAACTCAGAGTTATCTTTAGGGAAGTAACTTAAAGATGTCGTTACACCCCATTTAAATGTACCTTCATCTGGTTCCATTTCTCCAGCTAAAATTTTTAACAATGTTGTTTTAGCAATTTCGCTATCACCAACTAAAATAGCTTTATCATTAGGATTCATAGTGAATGAAACATTGTCTAGTACTTTTTCGCCGTCAATTGTTTTAGAAAGATTTTCTACTGTAAGTAAATCATTTCCAATTTCACGTTCAGGAGTAAATTTCACGTAAGGGTATCTACGAGATGATGGCTGGATATCATCTAATTCAATTTTTTCTAATTGTTTCTTACGACTTGTTGCCTGTTTAGATTTAGAAGCATTTGCTGAGAAGCGTGCGATGAAATCCTGTAACTCTTTCATTTTTTCTTCTTTTTTCTTATTTTGTTCTTGTGCCATTTTTTGTGCTAATTGACTTGATTGATACCAAAAATCATAGTTACCAACATAAAGTTTAATTTTGCCAAAGTCTAAATCAGCAATATGAGTACAAACATTATTTAAGAAGTGACGGTCATGCGAAACGACAATGACAGTATTTTCAAAATTAATTAAAAAGTCTTCTAACCAACTTATTGCTGGTATATCTAAACCATTGGTAGGCTCATCTAGTAAAAGAACGTCAGGATCACCAAATAAACTTTGAGCTAACAATACCTTAACTTTTTGATTATTTTCAAGTTCAGACATATTTTTATCATGTAAGTCAGGTTCTATGCCTAATCCTGATAATAAGTTAGCAGCATCAGCTTCAGCATTCCAACCGTTCATTTCTGCAAATTCTCCTTCAAGTTCTGCAGCGCGAATACCGTCCTCATCGCTGAAATCAGGTTTCATATAAATTTCATCTTTCTCTTTCATCACTTGATACAAACGTTCATGTCCTTTAATCACAACATCTAAAACACGTTCATCTTCATAAGCAAAATGATCTTGTTTTAACACAGCCAAACGCTCATCTTTACCTAGAGATACATGACCAGTCTGTGAATCAATTTCGCCTGATAAAATCTTCAAGAATGTAGATTTCCCAGCACCATTTGCACCAATTAATCCATAACAATTACCCTCTGTAAATTTTATATTTACATCTTCAAATAGTTTACGATCACCAAAACGTAAACTTACATCAGTTACTTGTAACATTCATCTGCTCCTTTTTGGTTATTCTAACGGAAAAATTATATCATATAATAAGTAGAGTTTCGACCTGACAGTTAAGCTAATGATAGAATACGTAACTCGTGTTATAATTAATAAGAATTTTATAGATACGAATAAAGTTTATTAAATTAAATCTAACTATTTAATATAGAAGAAAGTAAATGAAATTGAATAATAATAGATTAAGGAGAATAGAATGGCACTAGATAAAGATATAGTAGGTTCAATAGAATTTTTAGAAGTCGTAGGATTACAAGGGTCAACATATTTACTTAAAGGGCCAAATGGTGAAAGTGTCAAACTCAATCAGTCAGAAGTTGCTGATGAAGATGATTTTGAATTAGGTGAGGAATATAGTTTTTTCGTTTATCCAAACCGTTCAGGAGATTTATTTGCGACGCAAAACATGCCTGATATTACAAAAGATAAATATGATTTTGCTAAAGTTATAAAAACCGATAGAGACGGTGCACATATTGACGTAGGACTTCCTCGTGAAGTCTTAGTTCCATGGGAAGATTTACCGAAACTTAAAGAACTTTGGCCTAAAGCAGGTGATTACTTGCTAGTTACTTTGAGAATAGACAGTACGAATCAAATGTTTGGACGATTAGCTAGTGAAACGATTGTTGAGTCAATGTTCACCCCAGTAAATGACGATAGCAAACAAAACGAATATATTTCTGCACGCGCTTATAGATTACTCAGAGTAGGTAGCTTCTTATTAAGTAATGAGGGTTATAAAATCTTTGTTCACGAATCTGAACGTAAACATGAGCCTCGGTTAGGTGAGGCAGTAGAGGTCCGAATTATAGGTCATAATGAAAAAGGTGAATTAAATGGTTCGTTTTTACCATTAGCTCATGAACGCCTTGATGATGATGGACAGGTCATATTTGATTTACTTGTTGAGTATGATGGTGAATTACCTTTTTGGGATAAATCTAGTCCTGATGCAATCAAAGAAGTCTTTAATATGAGTAAAGGCTCGTTTAAACGTGCAATCGGACATTTATATAAGAAAAAGATAATCAATATAGAAACAGGAAAAATCACTCTTACCAAAAAAGGGTGGAGCCGTGTAGATGATTAAAGATAATGAAATTAATTAATATACTTAATTAATGTAGATTCTTATAGAATTCGTTGACTCATCATGAAAAAAATTCTAAATTACAGTATTTATAGCATTCTATATTTTGGGAAACTTGTCTGACACAAAAAAACTTAATATAAGCGTACTTTTAATTAATTTAATCATAAGATTACCTATACGTCATACACACTTGAGATATCAACTGATAACTCAAGTGTTTTTTTATGTTTAACACTTATTTAAAAAACTAAATGATATATATTTTAAAGTGCTTCATTTAAAAGAACTAAATTACTCATAAACGTACGTATTTAAATATTTAATATGACCTTAAAGGACCAGTTTAGATACTATTTATTATAATTCTCTTTCCATTTTAATGATTCCCAATTTATCTTCTATTCATTCAATCAAGTATTTTTATTCTTTATAAAACTATGTTAGCAAATTAAATTTTAATACACGTTTCATTAATTCAAATCCCATTCTTAACAAAAAATTTACAATAACTCTATTTTGATTTAATAAAAGATATGTAACATGAGAACTGTAAGAAATACATATACCATTATAGGTTATTTACATTAGGAGGATGTTTCAATGAAAAAGTGGCAATTAGTCGGTACTACTGTATTAGGAGCTTCGGTTTTACTTGGCGCTTGTGGCGGAAATGATGGAGGTTCAGGAGACGGCAAAGATCTTAAAGGTTCTGCTAAAGGTGAAGGTTCGTCCACAGTAGCTCCTATCGTTGAAAAATTAAACGAAAAATGGGCTAAAGATCATAAAGACGCCAAAATTTCTTCAGGTCAAGCCGGTACAGGTGCTGGTTTCCAAAAATTCATTGCTGGCGAAACTGATTTCTCAGACGCTTCAAGACCTATTAAAGACGAAGAAAAGAAAAAATTAGAAGATAAAGGGATTAAATATCACGAATTCAAAATCGCACAAGATGGTGTAACAATTGCGGTTAATAAAGATAACGACTTTGTTAAAGAATTAACTAAATCACAATTAAAAGATATTTACTCTGGTAAAGCTAAAACATGGAAAGACGTTAACTCTAGTTGGCCAGATAAAAAAATCAATGCTGTTTCACCTAACTCAAGTCATGGTACTTACGACTTCTTTGAAGAAGAAGTTATGGACAAACAAGATATCAAAGCTGAGAAGAACGCTGATACTAACGCGATCGTATCTTCAGTAACTAAAAACAAAGAAGGTATCGGTTACTTCGGTTATAATTTCTACGAACAAAATAAAGATAAATTAAAAGAAGTTAAAATCAAAGATGACAATGGCAAAGTTACAGAACCAACTAAGAAAACAATTCAGAACGGTTCATACGCACTAAGCAGACCATTATTTATCTACGCTAAAGACAAATCATTAAAAGACAATAAAGTAATGTCAGAATTCATGAAATTTGTACTTGAAGATGAAGGTAAAGCAGCTGAAGACGCTGGTTATGTAGCTTCACCTAAGAAAACTTATAAATCTCAATTAGATGACTTAAAAGATTTTTTAGATAAACATCAAAAATCTGATAAGAAAGACGACAAAAAATCAGAAGATAAATAATGAATATTAAGGTAATAAACACCTAGGGTTGGGAATTTTTGAAAGGGTATCAGACAAAGTGGTCAATGTGCCACTTTGTCGAACCCTTTTCAGCTTTGCAGATAATGAGTAAATATTCTATTAAATATGAATGAACTCATTTTCTCATAAAAGCAATTCCCACTCTTTTTTTAAATTATTTTGGGAGATAAGAGAGAGGGTTTTACATGGCTTCACAAACAAAGGTGAGAGAAATGATAGCTAAGAATAATGCTAAAAAGGGCGGGCTAAGTGATAAAATTGTTCCAATTATTTTAGCCATTATTTCAGCTATATCTATATTAACTACAATTGCTATTTTATTTACACTTTTAACCGAGACGATTACGTTTTTCACACGAGTGCCATTATCTAAATTCTTTTTATCTGGTACTTGGAACCCAACTGGTTCATCACCAGAATTTGGAATTTGGGCACTCATCATCGGCACATTGAAAATTACTGTTATTGCTACAATCGTAGCCGTTCCGATTGGTTTAGGAGCAGCTATCTACCTTAATGAATATGCATCTGATCGTTCACGTAGAATCATTAAACCAATATTAGAAATTTTGGCTGGGATTCCTACAATTGTATTTGGCTTCTTTGCTTTAACATTTGTTACACCTATATTGAGAAATCTAATTCCTAACTTGGGAGAGTTTAATTCAATCAGTCCCGGTATTGTTGTGGGTATAATGATTGTCCCTATGATTACAAGTATGAGTGAAGATGCAATGTCATCTGTACCTGATAAAATTCGTGAAGGTGCATTTGGATTAGGCGCAACTAAATTTGAAGTCGCTACAAAAGTTGTATTACCAGCTGCGACTTCTGGCGTTGTTGCTTCAATTGTATTAGGTATATCAAGAGCAATAGGTGAAACAATGATCGTTTCTTTAGCTGCTGGTAGTTCACCAACATCATCTCTAAGTTTAACTAGTTCAATTCAAACGATGACAGGATATATTGTTGAAATTGCTACAGGTGATGCAGCATTTGGTTCTGATATTTACTACAGTATTTACGCTGTAGGTTTTACACTTTTCATTTTCACTTTAATTATGAATTTATTATCACAATGGATCTCTAAACGATTCAGAGAGGAGTATTAATATGTCTACACATTCAAATACTGCTAACAAAACATTGATTGATAAAGATGCCGTAGAAAAAAATATTTCTTCTCGTGATAGGAAAAACTCGGTAAACAAATGGTTATTTTTATTATGTACATTAATTGGGCTCATTGTTTTAGTAGCACTATTAATTCAAACTTTCGTTAAAGGGGCGGGACATCTAACTCCCGAATTTTTCACTAATTTTTCATCTTCAACACCAGCAGATGCTGGTATTAAAGGGGCTTTAGTAGGTTCTATTTGGTTAATCTTAAGTATTATTCCAATTAGTATCATTTTAGGAATAGGTACAGCAATTTATTTAGAAGAATACGCAAGAGACAATATTTTTACACAAATCGTAAAGGTGAGTATATCTAATTTAGCTGGTGTTCCTTCAATTGTTTTCGGTTTACTAGGTTATACATTATTTGTAGGCGCGGCAGGTTTAGGTAATAGCGTGCTAGCCGCTGCGCTTACAATGTCACTACTAATCTTGCCTGTTATTATCGTTGCTAGTCAGGAAGCTATCAGAGCAGTTCCTAGTTCAGTCAGAGAAGCATCATATGGTCTTGGTGCTAATAAATGGCAAACAATTAGAAGAGTTGTTTTACCTGCAGCATTACCTGGTATTTTAACAGGTTTCATTTTATCTTTATCACGCGCATTAGGAGAAACAGCACCACTTGTAATGATAGGTATACCTACGATACTTTTAGCAACACCAAGTGGATTACTCGACCAATTCTCTGCGTTACCAACTCAAATTTATACATGGGCAAAAATGCCTCAAGCAGAATTCCAAAACGTTGCATCAGCAGGTATTATCGTTCTACTCGTTATCTTATTATTGATGAACACTGTAGCGATACTTCTTCGTAATAAATTTAGTAAAAAATTCTAATCAAAATTATAAGGGAAATGCATTTTTATAAATAAACGTTATTGACCTATAACATCACATCTAGGTCTCAATATATAAAGGAGTTTTTAATTATGGCTAATTCACAAGTAGCAGAAAAAGAGAAACTAGACGCACAAACAAATAATCAAGACTCAGTTGCCACAATAGTAACTACTGAAAACAATAAGAAAAATACAATTCCAGACAGTGAAAAGAAGATTGTTTATTCAACTCAAAATCTAGATTTATGGTATGGAGAAAATCATGCGTTACAAAACATTAATTTAGATATATTGGAAAATAATGTAACTGCAATAATCGGACCTTCTGGATGTGGTAAATCTACATACATCAAAGCTTTAAATAGAATGGTCGAATTAGTTCCATCTGTGAAAACTGCAGGTAAAATTTTGTATCGTGACCAAAATATATTTGATGCAAAGTATTCTAAAGAAAAGCTACGTACTAACGTTGGAATGGTCTTTCAACAACCTAACCCATTCCCTAAGTCAATTTATGATAATATTACTTATGGCCCTAAGACTCACGGTATTAAAAACAAAAAAATTCTAGATGAAATCGTAGAAAAATCATTACGTGGCGCTGCAATATGGGATGAATTAAAAGATAGATTGCATACAAATGCTTATGGATTATCAGGTGGACAACAACAACGTGTTTGTATAGCTAGATGTTTAGCAATTGAACCAGATGTCATTTTAATGGATGAACCTACATCAGCATTAGATCCTATTTCTACGTTAAGAGTTGAAGAACTTGTACAAGAATTAAAAGAAAATTACTCAATTATCATGGTTACGCACAACATGCAACAAGCTGCGCGTGTTTCAGATAAAACTGCTTTCTTCTTAAATGGATATGTCAATGAATATGATGATACTGATAAAATCTTTTCAAATCCTGCCGACAAACAAACTGAAGATTATATATCTGGTCGTTTTGGATAAGATGCAATGGCAATTATTAGACAAAAATATGAAGGTCAGCTAGATGGATTAATTAAAGATTTACGGCGTCTTGGTCTTCGTGTATATTTTAATATTAACAATGCACTAGTATCTTTAGGGGAAGAAAAGAAATCATTCGCAAGACAAACCATTGAGAAAGACAAAGAAATTAACCATTTAGATCATGAAATTAACGAGAAGGTAATCATGCTAATTACGAGACAACAACCTATTGCCAAAGATTTACGTATGATGATGGCAGCACTCAAAATCTCTACTGACTTTGAACGAATGGGGGATAATGCTGCTAGTATCGCTCATATACGTTTAAGAGTTAAAATAAATGATAACTATGTGTTTACACGTTTAAAAACCATGGGTAAATTAGCGATGCTCATGTTAGAAGATTTAAATAACGCTATTAAAAATAAAGATTTACCACTGATAAAAGAAGTCATTGAGAGAGATGAAGATATTGATGATTTATACGTTAACATCGTCAATACCAGTTACTTAATTGATAATGACCCATTCGTAGCTGGTCAAGCACACTTAGCAGCTAGACACTTAGAACGAATAGGTGATCATATAAGCAATATTGCTGAAAGTGTTTATTATTATTTAACAGGCCAACATTTTGAAACTTTTGATTAAATTATCAAATCCTATTGTATATCTATAATGAGCAACCCCACCTGAATTTTATGCCACAATTTCAGGTGGGGTTTGATATTTTTCTTTAACTTTTTATGAATTTTCTTCTATTTGATATGTTAATACTTCTAATTCATCTACTAAATTTGAAATATAGTTAATTGTCTCTTTTAAAGGGGCGTCAGTCGTAATATCAACGCCAGCTATTTGCGCCAATTCAATTGGAGATTGACTACCACCAGCTTGTAGCGTTTTTAACCAGCGATCAACAGCAGGTTGACCTTCTTTCTTGATACATTGTGATACAACTGTACCAATTGTCAATCCAGCAGAGTACGTATATGAGTACAATCCCATATAATAATGTGGTTGTCTCATCCATGTTAATTCAACCCCATCTGTCATTTCAACAGTGTCACCGAAAAATGCTTTATAAGTGTTCAACATTATTTCATTTAGCAGTGGGGCAGTTAATGACTCTCCATTGTCGACTCGGCTATACACTTCACGTTGATAAGCTGCTTCTAAAAGGTGGGTAACCATATTATGATAATAAGTTCGAGATAAAATCGAACCAATAACCCAACGTTTAAATCGAGGATTATTACTACTATTAAATAAGTAATTTGCCATCAACATTTCATTCATTGTGGAAGGTGCTTCTACAAAATACATAGACGCTTCAGATTCCAACAAATTTTGATGATTCTGCGCTAATGCAAAATGACCTGCATGTCCTAATTCATGCGCAAGAACGAATGTTTCAGCCATTTTCCCAGTCCATGAAATAAATACATATGAATGTGTAATGTATGGACTTGCACAATATGCTCCAGTATCTTTTCCTTTATTCTGAGCAAAATCAATCCAACGGTAATCATAGGCAGACTCTAACATTTTGACATAATCATCACCAAGTACTTTGAGCGCTCCATAAATGTATTTTTTCGATTCTTCAATTGATATTTCTGGTTCAAAGTTAGGGTCTATTGAAATTTTTAAATCCTCAAATCGCATTTTATCCAGGTTATGTACACGTTGAATAATCTTTGCATACTTTTGCATAACTGGGGCTAAATCACTCATAATGACATCAATTTGTCTATCGAACATATCTTTTGTTACTTCTTGATCTTGTAGTAGATAATCAATAACAGAATCATATCCTCGTAAATCCGCTTCAATCTTTTCTTGTTGGACTTGCATATTATATGTTGCGGCCGTCGTATGTTGATATTGTCGTAATGCATCACTAAAAGCTCTAAAACTTTTACGTCTAAATTCAGGAGATGGATGATCTTCATATTCATTTTCAAATGTTGCATAATCCAATGGATAGGTAACACCCTCATAATCAAACGATTCAAAATTAATATCCAAACTCTTTGTAGTACCATACAATTCAAACGGACTTCTCAATGTTGGTGTTAATGTAGCTAATACTTTTTCAACATCAGCAGATAATTGATAAGGCTTACGATCTTGAAGTTGTTTAATAAAATGAGGGTATTTTGTTTGAGACCTCAATTCGCTTATTATCTCATCGGGTAACTCCAAAATCTCGGAATCAACAAAAGATAATAAACCAGCAAGTTTTCCAGAAGTCGTATTAAGTTTTGCGTTAACTTTTTGTGCTTCTTCATTAGACGTATCAACGCTTAATCTAAGTTCTGGATAATTATATAAACGATCTATTTCTATAAGTATCCTTTCATATTCATCTAATGCCTTTTCTATTGTTTCTATGTTATTAAGTTTCTGATAATATGTATGATTAAAATCTAAAGACATTTGTACTACTTGTTCCAATGTTTGATAGAATGCTTGATCACTTGTAAATAAATCTTTCAAATCCCAAGTTTCTTTTACCGGAACTTCTTCTCTCAAAGGTAAACCTTCACTCATTTATGACACTCCTTTATAAATCATTTAATGACATTATACTAAAATTCAATAACAAACTCACAAAGGACGCCTAAACAGATGATGTGTAACATTTAGTAATGTTATAATTAGTTTAATCATATTATGAGTATTAACATATTCTTGTTAAATAAATAATATTAAAAAATGATTACTTCTTAAGTCTGAATGATATTATATTAATAAGTTGTATAATAGTAACTAAATATTACTTATAGGAGCACGTGCAATGACAATATTTGATATGCCAAACTATTTGTGGATTACCATTCTTGGTATGATTTTATTAACTGTATTTTACACACTTGTATTAAATAAATGGTTCCAGTCTGCAATCATTACTTTTGTAGTTTTAGCAGTACTTGCCTTTTTTATACCAAATTTTCAAAACATTTCATATCAACCACTGCTTGGATATGCAGGATTCTTAGGCATAATGAGCTTAATCATAAGCTTTCTTATTTGGTATTTTTCTAGAAACTGGAGAAAAAATCGTAGAAAAATAAAATTGGAAAAAGAGATTCGCAAATATGATGATGAAGAGTCACTTCGTCGTCATCATAAATAACAACTTTTCAACTTTGCTACCATCTTATCTTAAGCAAAGTTGTTTTTTATTTCTTTTTTATCTCTTTTCCTATTAATTTTAAAAAAGTCATACTATAATAGATTTTGATGAAAACATTTTAATAAAATTTATTATTTAATATTTTTTATATTCGTTGAAAGTGAAAGGATGCCAACATATGTTTAAAATGATAATTTATAAACTTTCACAAATGATTGTCGTACTATTTATATTAACTACAATCACATTTATATTAATGAAACTCTCTCCAGGTAATCCTGTAGACAAAATTTTACATCTTGATATTTCGCATGTATCTAATGAGCAAATAGAAACGACAGAGAATAAGCTTGGCTTAAATGATCCTATTTTTATTCAATGGTGGGACTGGTTAAATCAATTGTTTCATTTTGATTTAGGAACAAGTTATCAAACAAGCGAGCCTGTAATTAAGGAAATAGCAAATTATCTTGGTCCTACACTTATTATTACTTTTGGTACGCTTATAGTGTCATTAGTTATTTCAATACCATTAGGGATTATAGCAGCAGTTTACTACCATAAAATTTGGGATAGGATAATCCGTGTTATGACATCATTATCCGTAAGCCTACCATCATTTTTTATCGGTCTTATCTTATTATATATATTTAGCTTGAAGTTGAATATTTTACCAACTTCAGATGAGGGGCGTTTCACTTCATATATTTTACCAATAATTACCATGAGTATTGGAATGTGTGCTTATTATATTCGATTTATTCGTTCTACTTTATTAGAACAATATCAAACACCTATAGTTGAATCGTCTCGTCTCAGAGGTATGCCCGAAAGATATATACTTTTTCAAGATATCCTTAAACCTACGATACTACCAATCATACCTCTATTAGGATTATCCATTGGTAGTTTGATAGGTGGAACAGTAGTCATTGAAAATTTATTTGATATTCCTGGGTTAGGCTATTTTTTAGTTGACAGTATAAAGTCGAGAGATTATCCAGTCATTCAAGGTTGTGTATTATTTATTGGTTTCTTTGTTGTGATTATAAACACAATTGCAGATTTACTTTCATTACTTATCGATCCTAAACAACGTTATGCTATTACTCAGAAAGAAACATCAAAGTTTAAATGGTTTAATTCACATAGAAAAGAAGGTCGTAACGATGAAGTTTAAGTTGTCAAGGAAAAACACTATATTTTTCATTTTTACGGTCTATATTATATGTCTTATTATATTACAATTTATAGTCAATGATGAAGCTGCGTATCAGGTACATTTGTCAAACTCATTTGAACCTATGAGTATGAATCATTTACTTGGCACAGATGATTACGGACGTGATTTATTCAGTCGTTTAGTCGTGGGCTCTCGTGCAACATTGTTTGTTACACTACTTACTTTACTTTTCACTGTAGTGGTTGGAGTACCTTTAGGGTTACTTGCAGGCTATAAAAAAGGTTGGATTGATACGATTATCATGCGAATTATTGATATAGGATTAAGCATACCAGAATTCGTTATTATGATTGCCTTAGCAAGTTTTTTTCATCCTAGTCTTTGGAATTTAGTAATAGCTATTACAATCATAAAATGGATGAATTATACTCGCGTGACAAGAGGGATTGTCAATACCGAAATGAATCAATCGTATATACAGATGGCACAATTTTTTAATGTCTCAACTTTGAATATCTTATTTAAACACTTATTACCAAAAGTTTTACCATCTATATTTGTTATTATGATAGTTGATTTTGGAAAAATCATTTTATACATTAGTTCATTATCATTTTTAGGTTTAGGTGCACAACCACCATCTCCAGAGTGGGGGGCAATGTTACAAGCAGGGCGTGAATTTATTACTTCACATCCTATCATGATTATAGCTCCAGCATCTTTGATATCAGGTACAATATTGATATTTAATTTAACTGGTGATGCAGTAAGAGATCGTTTATTAGAACAAAGAGGTGTAAAAGTTGAAACTTTTAACAATAAAAAATCTAAACATCAGTGATAAAGAAGGGCAAGCAATTATTAAAAATGTCGACTTAAATATATATAATCAATCTCTAAATGTCATTATAGGTGAAAGTGGTGCTGGAAAAAGTTTGACTGTTAAAGCAATATTAAATCATTTACCTACTCAGTTACATATGAGTTTCGATGAATTTAAAATGCAAGGTCAAAATACTTCTGGTATCAAGCAACTTTTAGGTAAACATATCGGCTATATCTCTCAAAATTATGCTCAAAGTTTTAATGAATATACTCGGTTAGATAAACAACTTATAGCTATCTATCGTTATCATTTTAATGTTTCTAAGGATAATGCATTGAAAAAGATAAAAAAAGCTTTAACTTGGGTTAACTTAAATGATGAATCAATCATTAATAAATATAGTTTCCAACTTTCTGGAGGACAATTAGAGCGAGTTAATATTGCTAGCGTTTTAATGTTAGATCCAGAATTAATTATTGCAGATGAACCTGTTGCATCTTTAGATGTAGTGAACGGTCATCAAATAATGCAACTTCTTCAACACATTGTTAAAGATCATCATAATACTGTATTACTTATCACTCATAACATGAATCATGTCCTCAAATATGCTGATTATTTTAATGTAATGAGAAATGGCATGATGATTGAATCTGGAGAAATAGACAAATTATTTAATCACCATCATCTTCATCGGTATACAGAACAATTATTAAACTATAGAAGCAAGCTGCAAAAGGAGGACAACATCTAATTATGATTCAATTTGATCATGTAGATTATTCATATCATCGAAAACAGCCTGTTTTAAAAGATATTAATATAAGTATTCAACGTGGTGAAAAAATAGGGGTTTTAGGGGAAAGCGGTGCTGGAAAAAGTACTATTGGTTCTTTAATATTAGGTCAATTAAAGCCAACAAAAGGAAAAATAAGTATCGATTCAGGAAAGGTTCTACCTATTTTTCAACATGCGACAGAAAGTTTTGATCGTCAATTCACGATTGAACAGTCATTGAGAGAGCCACTTTTATTTTATCGACAATTAATACCACAAAACATCAAAAATATCATTCTTAACTATTTAATTGAATTTAATTTGTCTACAGATCTAATAACAAAGTTTCCTCAAGAAGTAAGTGGTGGGCAACTACAAAGATTAAATATTATACGCTCTCTCTTAGCACAACCAGATATATTGGTTTGTGATGAAATAACTTCGAACTTAGACGTCATGGCCGAACAAAATGTAATCAATATTTTACTTAACGAAAAAAACATTCAAAATAAAACATTAATCGTCATCTCGCATGATTTATCTGTTTTACAAAGGTTAACGAATAGGATAATAGTTATCAAAGACGGTCAAATAGTAGATGATTTTAAAAGTAAAGATTTATTTAGCCATCAAAGACATCCATATACAAAACTATTAATTCAAACGTATGAATATTGAATATAGTCATAGTCATTTAAATGATTAAGATATTTTTCATTCACATAATAACCCCAAAAGTTGGAATTAAAATCTAACTTTTGGGGTTATTAGTTAATCATTTGAGTAAATTTTACCGCTATATAATCATTTTACTTTAGGAATGCCTGTTTAATTCTCTTTAGTTGTTCAATCGTTATTTGATTGCCAGCTTCACCAAAATACCATGCATTGGACTCAAATTGTTAATTACAGATATCGATTTAAAACCTCACATATTGCATATATTGTGTCATCAATAACTGTAATATTTTTATTTTTAAAAAATGATGTGTGTTCTATAAATTGATTAGTCACAAAATAACCTTGGCTCGCATGTTCAAGCATATGAACATCATTGTGATCATTACCAAAAGCGATATAATCACTATTAGTTCCTAAAATATATTGAATAGTAGTATACTTATCAACGCCACGTGCCGTTACATCAATATAGGACTCACTGTAATGACGAATTAATTCAATACCATGAGACTGACTTACTAATTGATGAGCAATCATGTCAAAATCTTTGTTATCTATATTTAATAGAATTGCTTTTATAGGATTTCGAATCTCATCCATATCTAGAGATTGTGCTTTACCATCAGGATCAATGCGTTGATACAGTTCATTATTACTATCCAAATTTGAAGCATAATTAAATTTATCATCAATGATGTATGATAATTGATATTTCTTTATAATTTTTTTAATTAGACTGATATCATGCTCATTGATTACCGAAACAATTTCGATTTGTCCATTTTTAGAGATAATTGAGCCATTACCACCAATCAAGGTATCATCCGCAAATTCAGGAATGACTGGAAGCAAGTCTCTAATGGGACGTGCTGAAGCAAATATTACATTGTGATTAGCTTGACGTAGCTTGAAAAGTCGTTGCTTAATAGATGAATCGATGGAACATCCATCAAAACAAATCGTACCATCAATATCAAAAATAAAATTCATTATTAGTCACTCCAAAATTTTAGAATGATTTAATTATAGCATATGAGCACGAACTCAAATTTAAATATTTTGATTTAAATTGTATAAACTTGAAACTTGGCATTCCAACTTGTTAATATATATAAATTAAAAAATATAGATTGCTATAATGAACTCAACTAAAAAAGTAAATAAGAGAAAACTCTGTAGATAATAAATATAAATGCCATGTAGATTTAACTGTAAATTGAGTGAAGGGCTTTTATGATTATATATACAACTTCCTATAATATATATTATGTAAACTAAAATGAAGAATTAAGACATTTAGCCATATAGATGAACATATGCTTTATTTATGTTGTTACATATACTATATATTTTTTATTTGGAAGTATTTACACGTATCAAAAGTTATGTATTGATCAAGAGTTCTTTATTCATTAAAGACTTAAATATTTAATTCTTTGTATTTACAAGAACGTTCCTTTAATTAGCATCAGTAATAATTAATTACGTATTACATAATTGCATTACGTATTTATTTATCATGTTTAAATGCTAGTAAGTAGTATCATGATAAATATTATACGTTACAACAACTTAGCAATGTAATTGCTATTATCATGAATATTCATTTTTATATTTAGATAAATCATCAAAAATCTTTTGTTACAACACCCAAATACACAACTACAAAATTTAATATAAGAGAATTATAAGTATTATTATTAAATCGCAGTATAAATATACCTTTAGTTTACATAATGTTTTTATAATCTTCTCACCGCACTAAAAGAATTACATTTAAAGCATTTTAGTATTACAAAATTATAATTCGTATATAAAAAATATATTGGCGAGCATTATTGTATAGTTTTCATAATATGCTATGATTAAATATGTAGGGAGCAACATGAATTTTCATCCTAGACTCAAACATCCTACGCCGAGTGCTTTAGAGTACACAATCCTTCTCTAAAGCTAAACGAGCAGATTGGATATCTCAATCTGCTCGTCATATACTTGTATCATTTATTTTTACTTTTTCAATTTATTACGTATGCGATCTAATGTATTGAATAACCAATATTTCACTTTATTGATTGGTTTATAGAAATCACCGATTAATTCCTCAATCCTAACATTAAAACCTCTCTTAAAGCGATAAACACCATAGTCTTCACTGTTTTCAGTAAAATCACCTGATAAGCCATAGAAATTATATCTATCATAACCGTTATCAAAACAATAATTAATCATGTGCCAATGCATTGCATATGGTCCCATATATTGATTATATTTTTCTGAAGACCCTCCAGAGAAATAGTTCACTTCATATGCATTAGCAAAGTATACTCCTGAAGCTAAATTTAAAATTTCGCCATCTGTTTGACGTAATTCACTAGCTTGAAGCAATTCTTTTTTATCGTGATCAATTTGTTTATCTAACTCAGCTATTTTCTTTAACTGTTTATCTGTTTTATTTTCTTTCGCCATCATATCATCACGTCGATTTTCTTTATCATTTAGTGATTCTTGCAAATGTTGTATATATTCATTTAAATCTATGTAAGCTAAAGGAACTAATACTTTATCGCCATAATGCTCTATAAAGTTATAGAAATAATCGTCAGTTTTAGAAGCAAATCCAGTTCTAGCTTCAGTCTCTCGGTATAAGTCTAAGAATAAATCAAATTCATCCTTACTAAGAAATCTAACTTTCACACCGTAGTTTATCGCTTTATTAATATTTCGTTTTCTTTGACTATCAAACTCTTTCCTTAGAGATGCAGGGGTTTTGCCTTCTAAATCTAATACCCCCATCCATCTAACTTGGCTGGAAGAATCATATTGGGTTGTAAATCCGTGATGATCATAACCATGTGATTTAAATAGATTTACTAAAGCATCATTTTTTTCTGTTAAAGGATTAATATCTTTATCATAAACTTGATACAACCAGTAAGGATCTAATTTTACATATAAGCATTGATGTTGATGTAAATATTTATCAAGCTCTTTTAAATAAAAATCCACTAAACCTAAATCTGAATAGTCCATTACAGGGCCTCTATTGGAATAATACACATAACTGCCCATTGTAGGGATTTTAGAAAACAGGCTAGCTGCTATCACTCTATTGTCGTCGTCTTTTACACCTAATAACACTACTTGAAACCCATCTGATTCACGTGTAGCAATATTTTCCTTCACTTGGAAATAATGACTTTCTAATGATGGATTTTGTACAAAGTTTTCAAATTCTTTAACTGTTAACTCTGTAAATTTCATAATTAGATAATTCCCTTCTTAAAATCTATTTCTTTAGTTTTTTAAGTGTTCTATAAATGTTATACATTGGTTTATTAATAGGTTTAATAAAGTCACCAACGTATTCTATAACATCGGCATCATAGCCCTTTTTAAACTTAACTACGCCAGCATCTTCAGCATCTTCACTAAAGTCACCACTAATACCATAGAAATTATACCGATTAATACCATGTTCAATTGCATAGTTAATCATCTTCCATTGAACCGCATAGCTCCCTGCAAAATGGCGATAACGATTTGAAGTTCCACCAGCGTAGTAAACTACTTCAAACGGATTAATTATAAAGAAGCCAGCAGAGATGGGTAATTCATTGCCATGTTCTTGTTTTAAGTTTTTAGCTTCATTAATTTTTTGCTGATTTGCATCGAGTTGTTGTTCTAAATTTTCCTTTTTGTTATGTGCTTTTTTATTCTCTGGACGTTTCTCAATGTCTTTTAAAGCTTTATTATAATCTTTATTAAGCACATTTCTTTCATTATTTAGTTCCTCTATATACTCATCAAAGTTAATATAGGCTAGTGGTACTAAAACACGGTCTTTATAATGTTTGAATCTGTTGTAATAAAAACTATCTTCTCTATCTGCAAAATCTTTAGTTTCAGAGGTATCCTCCATAAATGACCTAAATATAGGTAACTCTTCTTCAGATAAAAAGCGGACTTTAACTCCATTTTTCTTAACTTTTTTAGTATTACGCTTTCTTAAACCATCCATGTTTTTTAAAACATCATTAGCACTTTTGTTTGCTAAATTTAGAACAGAATGATATCGGATTTGTAATACAGGATCAAATCCTTTGTGGAATCCTTCGTGTTTATATCCTAAACTCTCTAATTCATCAAAAATCCAATCATGACCTGCATTTCCAGTTATTTCTCCCTCATGATTTAAATATTGATATGGAAGGTATGGGTCAACTCTTAAATATAAACAATTATATTTTTTTACATATTTACTCAATTCATTAAAGAAAAAATGTACAAGCTCTTTATTATTATAATCTATTACTGGACCGCGATTGGAATAAAAATATTTAAATATTTTCATTACAGGAACAGCTGTTAATAAACAAGCTGCAATCACTTCGTTATCATTATTTTTAATTCCAACTAAATGTGACTCGGTACCTTCAGCAACCTTTAATTCGTAATTACCTTCCATTTGTGTAAAATGACTATATGTCATACGATCAGTAAAGTCACTAAATTCTTTAGCTGTCAAATTCGTAAACTTCATCTTCATAACTCCCATTTATATCTTTATATCTATTTCTTTTTATTTTTAGAAAAATAGGTCGTTTTACTTCACCTTTTATATTTAACATTTGGTTCATTTAATACTATTTATATTTCTAATCTAAACAAGTATACAATAGTTGTAGTGAAAACTAAAATATTATCCTGCAAAACTTTTATATAAAATTAAAAGTTAAATCTCGTTTATTCTGTTTATGTATAAAATAATATGGGCTAAACACTAATGTCGCCCATATCACTAATTATTTACTATTATTTTAATTCATTTGCAAGTGCTTTACCAATGTCTTCACTTGATTGGGGATTTTGTCCAGTGATAAATTGACCGTCTTTTTCTACGTGAGATGTAAAGTCATCTTTCACTACAAAATTTGCACCTTGCTCTTCTAATTTAGATTGAGTTAAAAATGGTACTTTATTTTCAAATCCCATTGCTTTTTCTTCACTATCAGTAAATGAAGTTATTTTGACACCATCTACTAGATAGTGATTATTTGCATCTTTTACACCTACAAACGCACTAGGTCCATGACATACTGAAGAGATTATTTTATTACTATTTTTAAATTGAAGTAAAATATCAGCTAATTTCTCATTATTGGCAAAATCGTATACAGTACCATGTCCACCTGGTAGATAAATAGCGTCATACTCATCTGCATTTACATTTTCGATACTAGGTGTATCGTTTAAGTGTGACACGAATTTAGCATACTGATTCAGTGATTCATTAGAAACAGAATTAGGATCAAGATTTACTTTTCCACCTTTAATAGAAATAACATCAACATTGATACCTTCTTCAGTCAATATATTATATGGTGCTCCAGCTTCTTCTAACCATAATCCAGTTTCTGTACCGTCTGTAAATTGACTTGTACTTGTTAAAACAAATAAAACTTTTTTACTCATGAATATATACACCTCTTCAAATTAATTGTGATTATTATTTACCCACATTAGTAGTAGATTATTCAATAGTGATCATTTAATTTTTTGAAGTTACTATTAGTATAGTAGTTAATTCATAGAGTAATCATTGTTTTTGATATGTATATTTTTCATCTATTTTCTTAACTTTGATTTAACTTAATATTAATTTTTATAAAGAATTCAACGTAGTTCTTATTGATTTGATATAAGTGATAAATTCTTTTCTTGAATCTATTTCAATACGTTTTACAATTTCACTACCAATTACAATACCATCTGCAACGGACGCTATATCTTTAACATGTTCAGGATTTTTGATACCAAATCCAGCAACCACAGGAATTTTTGAAACTTTTTTTATATATTCAATTTTTCTCTTTAAATCTGGATGGAACTCCCCACTGTTACCTGTTGTGGCATTCATTGTTACCGTGTAAATAAATCCTTCTGAGTTCTTTGCAATTTGCATAATCCTAGCATCACTTGCGGTCATGGCAATTAACGATATTATTTTAACAGAATGATGATAAAAATCTTTTTTAAACTTTTTTGTAAGTTCGTAAGGTAAATCTGGAATAATTAAACCATAAACACCAGCTTCATCACACTTATCCAAAAATAATTCTTCTCCATAAGCACTTAGAATATTATAATAAGTCATTAATACATACTTAGATGAAATAGTATTTTTATTTTTTATTAATTCATCAAAAATGAATTTAATGTTTGAACCCTCGTCAATAGCGTTGCGCCCTGCTTTCATGATTATAGGTCCATCTGCAACAGGATCAGAAAATGGCACACCAATTTCAACAATGTCTGCTCCATTCTCAGTTAATGTTTTTAAATGATGAATAAAATTTAAATCACCCATAATATACGGAATGAATAATTTACTCATTTTGTTCACCACCGTTTTCTTTGTATTGTTTAATTGTTTCCATATCTTTATCTCCACGACCTGAAATAGTCACAACAATAATTTCTTTTTCATCCATATTTGGCGCTAATTTTTCAACATAACTCAATGCATGTGCACTTTCAATTGCTGGAATGATACCTTCAACTTTTGAGAATGTTATAAGTGCTTCCATAGCTTCATTATCTGTAGCACTTACATATGATACACGACCAATATCATTATAATACGAATGTTCAGGTCCAATACCTGGATAATCTAGTCCCGCTGATATAGAGTGTGCCAATTCAATTTGTCCATCATCATTTTGAATAAGGTACATTTTGGAACCATGTAATACACCTGGTTTACCTTTCCCTATAGCTAAAGCATGATTATGCGTATGACTTCCTTTTCCCGCAGCTTCTACCCCATATAATTTAACATCATCTTGTATAAATGGATAGAACGTACCTATTGAATTGGATCCTCCACCAACACACGCGACTAACGCATCTGGAAGTCGTCCTTCTTTACTTAAAATTTGGCTTTTAATTTCATTACCAATCACACTCTGAAAATCTCTGACCATAGTTGGAAACGGATCAGGTCCCAACGCTGAGCCTAATAAATAATGTGTATCCTCGACATGATTCACCCAATATTGCAAAGCTTTATTTACAGCATCTGATAGTGTTCCTTGCCCATCTGACACAGACACTACTTTAGCTCCTAGCAATTCCATTCTAAATACGTTAAGTTGTTGACGTTTGATATCTTCACTTCCCATGAAAACAATAAGATCCATATCGAATAAAGCAGCGATGGTGGCACTTGCTACACCATGTTGACCAGCACCTGTTTCGGCTACTAATTTAGTTTTCCCCATCCTTTTAGCTAATAGTGCCTGTCCTATCGCGTTATTAATTTTATGAGCACCAGTGTGATTTAAGTCTTCTCTTTTAAGATATATTTTGGCACCACCTAACAATTTTGTGTATGATTCAGCAAATGTTAAAGGCGTTTCTCTACCAACATATTCACTTAAATAATAATTAAATTCTTTCTTGAAGTGAGTATCTGATTTCGCGTCCTCATATGCTTTTTTAAGTTCAATAATAGCTGGCATCAATGTTTCAGGTACATATTGGCCACCATATTCACCGAAAAAGCCCAATTCATCTACTTCTGTTTGAATTTTCATTAATCATTCGTCTCCTTTCAAAAATTTTAATATTCGAGTCATCTTATTAAAATCTTTTTCATTATGTGACTCAATGCCAGTTGAGATGTCATAACCACATTGTCCAAATGAATATATTTCTAATCGTTTTATCTTTTCAAAATCCAAACCACCCGCAATGAGAAAATCAACGCCCTTTATTTTTTTTAATAATTTCCAGTCAAAACTTTGACCTGTCCCTCCGTATGTGATTGATGGTGTATCTATAATAAACATGTCTATCTCATCTTTATACTTTTGAATGTTATTATTTAAATTTCTTGTTGCTGGAATTGCTTTTATGATTCTTATTTTTGAATTAAGTTTCTTAATATTTCTAATTAATTGAATGCTTTCATTTCCATGTAATTGGATTGTGTTAATATCAGTTTGATTAATTATTCTCTTTATGGTGGACATTTGAGGATTTACTACGACCACTACTTTCTCTATATGATCTGGCACTATTTTAGCCAAATATTTTAATTGTTTCAGTGAGACATGTCTCTTACTATCGGGATAATGTATAAACCCTACTGCATCAACTTCTAATTTTTTAATTTTCTTAATATCACTTTCGGTTTTAAAACCACAAAATTTAACTATCATAGAGATTCTTCTTTAACTTTAAACTAGGCAAAAACTGACTTAAGTCATTTGTTTTCATTAATGCCTCCCCTACAAGTAAACCGTCAATACTTGAATCTACTATTTTCTCAACATCTTCTTTTGTATGAATGCCACTCTCTGAAATGTAGCAGCAATTAGACTTTTTAAACTTAAGTAATTTATTTGTATGTAGAACATCGGTTTCAAATCGTTTTAAATCACGATTATTAACACCAATAATTTTAGGGTTAATTTGGTGTGCACGTTCAAGTTCTCTAATTGTATGAACTTCTACTAGAGCTTCTAAATTATGGTTTGTTGCATATGAATACAATTCTTTTAATTGGTCATCACTTAAAATATTTACTATTAATAAAATAATAGATGCACCAGCTCGTTTTGCAACATCTATTTGAATTTTATCAATAATAAAATCTTTACATAAAACTGGTAACGATGTTATCTTTGATAACTGATTTAATCGTTCAAAACTACCGCCAAAGTATTTTTCATCAGTTAATATTGAAATAGCATTAGCACCATATTTTTGATAATCTTTAACTTGTTGAACAAGATCACGTTGCGGTAATTGAGGTACAGATGGGCTTTTCGATTTTATTTCAGCAATAACTGATAATGTTCTATCATAGTTAAGTGAATCAATCAGCTTTCTCCTCTTAACATTTCCGTTATCTTGTAAAATTTCAAGTTTTTTATCATAGTATTTACGCTCAAGCAAAGTTTTTTTATACTCAATAATTTCATTTAAAATAGTCATTACTTAACCTCCCATTTTTAAATATTGTTTCATTGCCATACCTGTATCAATGAGATATTTCGCTCTCTCTACGCCATGTTTGATACTTTCCACTTGCTCAGCAACATATAAAGCAATTCCAGCATTTAACAAAACTACATCTCGTTTACTTGAGTGATCCGTGCCACTTAGGATATTCAATGCAATTTGTTTATTTGTTTGAGGTGAACCACCTATCAACGTGTCATTATTTGCATAAGCTAAACCGACTTCTTCTGCTTTTAAACTATATTTTTTTAATGCTCTTTCGCTGCTAACTTCATAAATGATATTTTCACCAGAAAGCGTGGCCTCATCCATCCCATTTGCACCATGAATTAAAATTGCTCGTTTTCTACCTAAATCCTTTAATGTTTGTGCTATATTTTCAAGTTGTGAAGCTTCATATACCCCCATCACTTGATAAGTTAATTTGAAAGGATTAATTAATGGTCCAATCAAGTTAAAAATTGTAGGTGTTGCAATCGATTTTCTAATTGATTGAAGCTTTTTCATCATTGGATAAGAATCAGTTGCACTTATGAATGCTAATCCTTTCAAATTTAATTGTTGCTCTACTTCGTTCATTTTGTTTGTTTTTATATTCATTTCATGTAATACATCTGTACTTCCTGAATGTGAAGTAATACTTTTATTACCGTGTTTAATGACTGGCACTCCTGCACTTGCTACAACAAAAGCTACAGTTGTAGAAATATTAAAGCTATTTGATTGATCTCCACCTGTGCCACAAACACACATAGCTTTATTATAAAATGGTTGGTTTGGATAGTTTGTCTGGATAAAATATTCAACTAAATACGTTAGCTCATATTGACCCATGTCTTTATTTGTATAAGCTTTCAATAATTCAACCTTTACATTGGTTTCTATATTTGAATCAAACAGTGTAACAATAAATGATTGCATATCTTTTTTAGATAAAGATTTATTTTGTTTAATTTTCTCAAGAAGGGTCATTTTCAACTTCCTCTCGTTGCTATATTTATAAAATTAATAATGATTTGTTTCCCATTTTCTGTAGCGAATGACTCTGGATGAAACTGTATGCCATAATGTTTTCTGTTTTTGTGTTGGAAAGATTGTATACTATCATATGTTTGGCCAGTGATTAATAAACTTTCTGGAAATGAGCATGGATCACTAATTAATGAATGATAACGCATAACTTTGAAACTTGACTTAATTCCTTTGTATAGTGGTGACTGATTAACAATAGTTAAAGTATCTACTTTTCCATGTTTGACACAACTACCTTGTATAACATCGCCACCGTAATAACAAGTGAGCGCTTGTGCACCTAAGCAAACACCTAAAATAGGTAAATTTTCGAAATTTTCAATTAATTTAATTAATAATTGATTGTCTAATGGATGTCCAGGTCCTGGTGAAATAATAACTGCTGTAATACCTTTCAGATTACATATATCTGTATCATCGGGATATTTAACAATCGTTTCACATTGTTTTTCTACAATATCTACAAGATTGTAGGTAAAAGAATCATAGTTATCTATTATTAATATCATGGAGTTACCTCCAATAAACTTTTAGCTTTAAGTTTTGTTTCTTCAAGTTCTTTCTCTGGAATAGAATCATATACTACTCCACATCCTGCCTCGACACTGACTTTTTCCTCATCGATAATCATGGTACGTATAGCCAATGCAAAATCTAAATGATGATTACAGTTGATATACCCAACACCACCGCTATAGATACCTCTTTTATAAGGATAAGATTCGTATATTCTCTGTATAGCTCTAAGTTTAGGTGCACCTGAGACAGTACCCGTTGGTAGCAAACTTGCGATGACGCTCATAGGAGATAGATGGGGTTTTAATTCTCCAATAACTTCACTAACGATATGCATGACATGTTCATAACGTTCTATTGTCATTAGTTTGGTAATTTGTGAAGTGCCTGTTTTACTTATTCGATGAATATCATTTCTTCCTAAATCTACGAGCATACGATGTTCACTCAATTCCTTTTCATCTTTCATTAATGTCTTTTCATTATTTTCATCTTCTTTTTTATTTTGACCTCTTTTAATTGTTCCAGCTATAGGATTCGTATAAACTTTTCCATCTTTTACCTTTACAAAACTTTCAGGAGAACTTCCTATTACAATCGGTACATCTTTATTAATATAATACATATATGGACTAGGATTTTGTCGCTTTAAATTTTGATATAACTGAAAAGTTAATTGATGTAAATTGTGTTGAAAATGGTGTTTATAACTATAAATTCTTGAAGGAACTACTTGAAACATATCTCCTTCAGTAATTTTCTTTTTTAAAATTCTAATAGTTTGAACAAATTGTTGCTCTGATATATTGGTGGTTATATGTCGAGGGATGGATTTATAATTTATATCCTCAACCGAAAAATGTATGTTTTTTAAATCTTCAATTTTACGTTCAATAGATTCCTTTAATCTCTCTTTTGTTCTATAAGAAAATAAGTTACTTGCGATAATATATAATTCATCTTTATAATGATCAAAAACAAATACATCTTCCACTAGATAAAATTGGACATCATGAGTTTGATGATCTTCTAATTTAATATCTTGTAATTTTTTAAATTCATGTCGTACTAAATCAAAGCTACATGTCCCTATAAAGCCCGAAATAAAAGGTAAATCTTTTAAATATTTATCTTTGATTTCAAAATAATATTTATCTACAAATTCCTTAAGTCGTTGATACGGTTGATTCTTAACTATTTCACAATGATTGTCTAACTTAATTAAAAGTTGAGAATTATCTAATGTAATTTTGCCATAATGATCGAATACTACTATCGAGTACCTACCTTTAAGTTTCTGTTGATTTGTACTTTCAAAAATGATCTTTTTTTGTTTTAATTTTGCTAAAGCTTCTGGCGTAATTTGAGCATTCACCTTTTTGTATACAATATCCATTGATTTCCTCCTTTTCTGAAAAAAATCAGCCTCCTTCGTTATAAGGACGCTGACGCGCGGTACCACCTTTATTAGCAGAATATAATATATTCATAGCTCACTTGTTCAATTTATGTTAAGTTGTTCCACAAAACCCAATTTCACTAAAGACGGTGTTAGTTCTCATCTACCACTAACTTTCTGGTGCTACCTCAACTTTAGTTACTTCACTTTGCTTCAAAAAAACCACAATAACGCTATCATTCTATAAGGACGCGTTACCGTGGTGCCACCTTAGTTAACATATATGTTCACTTTAATGATTAAGTTAAAATTTGAAAGCCCATTTCATCTATTATCATGTGCTAATTTACATCTACCATTAACTTTCTGCTTGCTACAAAATATAATGATTACTCTATCAATCAAATTATCTGATTTTTCTAATTATTTAGTATAATACCTATCCTCCTCCAGTTTGTCAACTAGCTTAAAATGAAAATGAAAAATTTGTTGTGTTTATCTTTATTTCCTATACAAAATGTACTGAAATCAAACTATAAATCTTTCTTTATTTAATATCTTAAAATCATACATAAGTTATATTTGTTATTGAATACTTGAAATGACTCATATACAATATTGTTATTCTGAAAATTCTGAAACAAGGAGGCGCTCTATGCGAAATATTTTATTTGTAGGGTTAGGCCTTATTGGCGGTAGCTTGGCGAGTAATTTAAAATATCATTACAGTAATTTCAATATTCTTGCATACGATTCGGACTACACACAACTTGATGAAGCCCTTTCTATAGGTATTATTGATCAAAAAGTTAATGATTATGCTACTGCTGTTGAGATAGCGGATATAATCATCTTTGCAACTCCTGTTGAGCAAACAATTAAATATCTATCTGAACTTACAAATTACAATACAAAAACTCATTTGATTGTAACAGACACAGGTAGTACCAAACTTACTATACAATCATTCGAAAAAGAATTATTAAAACATGATATTCATTTAATTAGTGGTCATCCTATGGCAGGAAGTCATAAATCTGGTGTTTTAAACGCGAAAAAACATTTATTTGAAAATGCTTATTACATTCTTGTATTTAATGAAATCGAAAATAATGAAGCCGCGACATATTTAAAGAAATTACTTAAACCTACGTTAGCAAAATTTATCGTTACTCATGCAAATGAACATGATTTCGTAACCGGTATAGTGAGTCATGTTCCACATATCATCGCTTCAATTTTAGTTCATCTAAGTGCTAATCATGTCAAAGACCATTCTTTAATCGAAAAATTAGCAGCCGGTGGCTTTAGAGATATAACTCGTATAGCAAGTAGTAATGCTCAGATGTGGAAGGATATCACTTTAAATAATCAAAATCATATTTTATCTTTACTTAACGAGATTAAAGAACAAATTACTGGTATTGAAAATTTGATACGAGAACAAAATAGTAATAGTATTTACGATTTCTTCGTTAAAGCTAAAGATTATCGTGATCAACTTCCTGTTAAACAACACGGTGCAATATCTACTGCGTATGATCTTTATGTTGATATCCCTGATAAGCCGGGTATGATAAGTCAAATTACAAACATCATAAGTTCACATAATATTTCTATTATAAACTTAAAGATTTTAGAAGTACGGGAAGATATTTATGGAGCTTTACAAATCAGTTTTAAAAGTCCCGAAGATCGAGAGAATGCTATAAAAGCCCTCGCAAATTTTGATACTTATTATTAAATAAATCCCCTTCAAGTCGTTATCTTTTCGCTTCTATATGTTGCACGACGAGGGGGACTCTCTTTGTATATCTACATTTTATGACCAGCCATTAGTCCTAATCGACCATGCTTTGTACCAGCTTCGGTGTATGAAGTCGCTTTTGACACAATTCCTTTTCCATATTTTAAATGTAAGTGATCAATGGTTTTAGCAAGTTTTACATCTTTCTTACGTTCATATTCATCAATGAATAAGTTGAGTTGTCGATCGCTTTCTTTAATAAACTGAGTTAACGATACACTTAACGTTCTATACAATGCTTTTTTGTCACACAGACGATTTGCAAAATAATTAATGACTTTGAATATATCTCTTTCTAAATTTGTAGGATCCTCCAAAGTATATTGCTTATGTATGCCACCACCTTCAGCATAACCGAAAGAAAAATGAATTGTTCGAGCAAGCTTCTTTTCTGCTCTTAAACGACTTGCTACATCTTCTATCAATTCTTGCATGACAACTTTGGATTCTTCAAATTGATAATCTCGCATTAGAATCTGACTTTTACATATTGAAGGATTTGTTACTTTATATTTTTCTCTTACTTTACTTTGATCAATACCGTTTGCATGTAGATGCATATCTATACCTAAAACTCCAAAATCTCTTTTTAAATAATGATATGGATACTTTGCTAAATCTCCTATTGTAAATATTCCTCTTTTATTCAATTTCTTTTCTGTACGCTTATTAATCCCCCAAAAATCTCTAAGTGGTTGAATTGGCCATAATTTTTCAGGTACATCTTGATAACGCCATTCAGCTATACCGTTTTCCGAATGCTTAGCTTCAATATCCATTGCAACCTTGCTCAATAGCATATTCGAGCCTATTCCAATGGTACAGTGAATACCTGTTTCTTCTAATATTTCATTTTGAAATCTTTTACAAAAAGCAAAAACTGTTGAATTAAATCTATGGTAACTATCCGTTACATCCATGAAAAATTCATCAATACTATACTGATGTAAATCTTCAGGTGGAACGTACCGCAGTGCAATCTTTGAAATTGCAACAGATACATTTAAATACTTTCTCATACTTGGATTAATAATATAAATGTCATTACGATGTGGTATCTCAAAAAGTCTTGATCCCGTTTTAATACCTAATTCTTTTAACTTTGGAGTTGCTGCTAGAACGACCGAACCTTGCCTTTTCGTATCTGCTACAACTGCTAGTTTAGTTGTTAATGGGTCCAATCCTTTTTCCATACATGATACACTCGCAAAAAAACTTTTTTGGTCTATGCAGAGTACATCCCTATCTTCTAATAAATTGTAATCATACATAACTGATCCTCCCTTACAAAAACATTATATAAGAACACATGTTCTATTTCAATATTTATAAGAACATTTGTTCTTATTCATTCTTCTCATTTTCATGCTATACTAAAAGAGCCAACGTTATATAGCAAAGGAGAATGTTGATTATGCCAATCATTAATGTGAAATTATTAGAAGGCCGTTCTGATGAACAACTTAAGGATTTAGTTACAGAAGTCACTCACGCTGTAGAAAAAACTACAGGTGCAAATAAAGAAGCGATTCACGTGGTCATTGAAGAAATGAGAAAAGATCATTATGCTGTCGGTGGCGTAAGAAAATCTGATCAGTAAACATAAAATCCCTGAAGAGGCTGGGACATAGTTCCCTAGCATAATAGCCAGTAAATGAGTTTTCA